>CAYXGE010000039.1:0-3407 GCA_964464435.1 uncultured Methylophilaceae bacterium | reverse complement strand
CGGACTTTCCTAGTAAAATAACGTTTTTGAATTTTTATCATTTTGGAAACTCATCTTTTTTTAGGTATCGCTACAAAATTGTTGTAATTACCTGCGTCAATCGGACTTTCCTAGTAAAATAACGTTTTTGAATTTTTATCATTTTGGAAACTCATCATGTCGCAATTGCAAGCCATTATTGAAGAAGCCTTTGAAAACCGCGCAAATATTAGTCCAGCAAGCGCCAGCAAAGAAGTTAAAGAAGCCGTATTTAGTGTTTTAGAAGAGTTAAATAACGGCACACTAAGAGTCGCTACGCGCATTGGCACTAGCCAAGAATGGGAAACGCATCAATGGATAAAAAAAGCAGTATTACTCTCATTTCGTCTAGAAGATAATGTGCTAATGGATGATGGTGTTACCAAGTACTTTGATAAAGTTCCACCAAAGTTCGCCAATTACACAGAAGAAGATTTTAAAGCTGGTGGTTTCCGCGTAGTACCAAATGCAATGGTGCGTCGTGGTTCTTATATTGCTAAAAATGCTGTGCTTCTTCCCTCTTATGTCAATATTGGCGCTTATGTAGGTGAAGGCACTATGGTAGACACATGGGCAACAGTAGGTTCATGCGCACAAATTGGTAAAAATGTTCACTTATCAGGTGGTGTGGGGATTGGTGGCGTATTAGAACCTATTCAAGCGGGCCCTACTATCATTGGTGATAATTGCTTTATCGGTGCTCGCTCTGAAGTGGTTGAAGGCGTAGTTGTGGAAGATAACTGCGTGATTTCTATGGGCGTATATATTGGTCAATCTACCAAAATTTATGACCGCGAAACAGGCACAGTAACCTATGGCCGAGTTCCGGCAGGTTCTGTTGTGGTTTCGGGTAACTTACCCTCTAAAGATGGCAGCTATAGCCTTTACTGTGCTGTGATTGTTAAAAAAGTAGATGAAAAAACATTAGGTAAAGTTGGCATTAACGAATTATTACGTGGTATTTAATCAGTGTTTACCTTATACGGCATCCCCAATTGTAATACCGTTAAAAAAGCCAAAATTTGGCTTGAAACACATGGGGTTGCTTACACCTTTCATGATTTTAAAAAACAAGGCCTTGACCATGCCACAGCAACAACATGGCTAGCGCAACAACCTTGGGAAAAAATCATTAATCGTGCAGGTATGACATGGCGTAATCTGCCAGATTCAGAAAAAGCAGAAATCACTAATACAACACAGGCACTTCAACTGATCTTAGCCAAAACCTCTGTCATCAAGCGCCCCGTGTTAGTTAAAGATGGCAATATCATACATCTTGGTTTTGATGAAGCTAGTTATGGAGCACTTTTATCATGAGTGACACACTTACACTTGCACAAGACTTGATTGCTAGGCAATCCAACACCCCTCATGACGCAGGCTGCCAAGAAGTGATGATTGCGCGTCTTGAGCCGCTCGGATTTAAAATTGAGCGCATGCGTTTTGGCAATGTTGATAATTTTTACGCACGTAAGGGAACACAAGGTCCACTGTTAGTTTTTGCTGGGCATACCGATGTTGTCCCCACAGGTCCTGTAGAAAAATGGCACACTCCTCCCTTTACCCCAACCATTAAAGATGGCATGTTGTATGGCCGCGGTGCCGCTGATATGAAAGTCTCATGCGCAGCCTTTATCACCTCTATTGAAGCGTTTATTGCAGAACACCCTAATCACACTGGCTCAATTGGCCTTTTGATTACCTCAGATGAAGAAGGCGTTGCTATTGATGGTACGGTTAAAGTGGTTGAAGCTTTAAAAGCACGTGGTGAACATTTTGATTATTGTATCGTTGGTGAGCCTACCAGTAACAAGGTAGTTGGCGATATGATTAAAAATGGCCGTCGTGGCTCACTCTCTGGCAAGCTCACCGTTAAAGGCGTTCAGGGGCATATTGCTTACCCTCACCTCGTGAAAAACCCCATTCATATGGTGTCTCCTGCCATCAAAGACATGGTGGAAACTGTTTGGGATGCTGGCAATGAATACTTTCCACCAACTTCATGGCAAATTAGCAATATGAATGGCGGCACTGGGGCTACCAATGTAGTGCCAGGTGAAGTAGACATTTTATTTAACTTTAGATACTGCCCTGAATTTAATCAACAAGGCAGTACCGAAGCCAATTTAAAGCAGCGCGTTCACTCCATTTTAGATGCTCACAAATTAGACTACACCCTAGAATGGGAACACTCGCAATCTTATATAACCCCGCGTGGCAATTTAGTGGAGGCGATTAGTGAGGCCATAAATGAAAGTTACGGTGTAACTCCAGAGCTATCGACCACTGGCGGCACCTCAGATGGTCGTTTTATTGCCGACATTTGCAAACAAGTGATTGAGTTTGGCCCACTTAATGCCACTATTCATAAACTCAATGAATGTGTAGCGGTGGCAGATATTGAACCACTAAAAGATACCTATAAACGTACTTTAGAAAAATTACTCACGGCATGAAGCCCTTCATAATTATTGATGAATTAAGCACTATACGCGATTGGCTTCGCTATACCGTGAGCCAATTTGAAAAATGCGAAGTGTTTTTTGGGCATGGCACTGATAACGCTTATGACGAGGCAGTTTGGTTGATTATGCGTGCGCTGCATTTACCCATGGATACCTTAGATAACTTTATCGATGCCACTATTACCACAGCAGAAAGAAAACACTTGGCGCACTTAATTGAACGCAGAGTCAATGAGCGTATACCTACCGCTTACCTGTTACGCGAAGCTTGGCTAAAAGGTTACAAATTTTATGTGGATGAACGTGTGATAGTGCCGCGCTCTTTTATTGCAGAACTGCTAGAAAACAGCTTAAGTCCATGGATAGAGTATGCAGAAATGGTTGAAAGTGTTGCCGACATTTGCACTGGCAGTGGTTGCCTAGGCGTGCTGCTGGCAGACGCCTTTCCTAATGCAACTGTCGATGTGGTCGATATTTCTCCTGACGCTATTGATGTATGCAATATCAATATCAAAAACTACCAACTAGAAGACCGCATCACAGCTATACAATCCGATATGTTTTCAGCACTGTCTGGAAAAACATACGATTTGATTATTAGCAACCCACCTTATGTTGATGCCCCCTCTATGGCGGTGTTACCTCATGAATATCGTAATGAACCACAATTGGCCTTAGGCAGTGGCGAAGCGGGGCTTGACCACACGCACACCTTAATAAAAGAAGCGGCTAAGTACCTCAACGATGGTGGATTATTGGTAGTGGAAATTGGTCATAATCGTGACGCGCTATTAGCAACTTATCCTAATCTACCCTTTACATGGCTTGAGGTAGAATCTGGCGACCAATTTGTATTTTTATTAGCTAAAGAAGATTTAATGCATTAACCATGAAGTGGCTTAAAACTCCATCACTTTCATG
>CAYXGE010000038.1:5840-17455 GCA_964464435.1 uncultured Methylophilaceae bacterium | reverse complement strand
TCTTCTTCAGTCAGCACCCCTTTGGCAACCAAGGCTTGTACAATGTCGTTACTGGTATCAGCATATGCAGCCACCCCTGTACCCAACATTAACGCACCAGAAACTGCGGCTAAAACGCTACGCAATTTAATTGATTTCATGTAAAACTCCCAGTTAAACAATTTATAAAAACATTAAATAATTTGTGGTTTATAAAACTGAGAGGATTTTGGCGTTTGAATATGACAAGAATATGACAGAAATATAAAAAAGCAAAAAAAACCAGTTGCCACTTTATATTGCATAAAGTCAACAACTGGTTAGGGGAAAATTTAATTAAATCAATAAACTAATAAACATCAATATGTTCTTTTTTACATCAATAACTAGCGGAGATAGAACTAGTTAATGATGTAAAAAGAACTAGAAAAGAACTAGAACATCACCTAAATTACCTAAATAGTTTTGCGACTACGTGCGCGAGCTCCCATCATAAATAGTGCAGAACCAAACAGCCAAGCCGCTGCTGGTAAAGGCACTGGGCTCACGTTGGTGTCAACTACTGGCGTAAAGCCTGTAGTAGCCAACACTGTTGAAGAGGAAGAGTTAAGGTAGGTGACAAATAATGCCTGCCCAACATTTAAATTTCTTAGAAAACTACTGCGAGAACCAGTCATTGAAGCCAGTAATAGGTCAATTGTTGGGTCAAGCAAGTTGTCATTATTGCTATCAACAAAATAGCTCATGGTAATAGAAGTTTCTACAAAGGTAGGTATCTTCAAACTTAAAAAATCTATCATCACATCACCAGCCGTGCCTGACAATTCAAATCCACGAGAAATAGATGCGCCTGCAGATAAAGTATCTGCATATATCAGCCCTGTTGCAGATGATGATGAAAGAATATCAAAGCTAGCCAGTGGCACATTGGCCGCTTGAGCACCGCCTGATAAGGCCATAGTTAAAACACCAGCTTGTAGCAAACTGCTTAATTTCATATAAAACTCCCTTTAAAAAACCGACATTGGAAAATTGAATTCAACCCAGACTAACCATAGATATGACGTAACTTTGCAATGGATGAAACTACTGTCTTACGATTAATTTGATGACTATTGCTAACATCTCCAGTTAGCTCACCGCCCTCTTCAATCTTCAGTTGTCCATAACTTATTTTGCCTACTACTTTTGCGCTAGAACGTACAATCAGCAAGCCTTTAACAATCAGCTCACCTTCAAAAATACCTGCAATATCTGCTCGCTCAACTTCAGCTTTACCTAAAAACTTGCCATCTACTGCCACTGAAATAGTGTTGCAATTGAGAAGCGCATCTACGCACCCCTCCACCATCAAATGGTCACACTCTTCTATCTCGCCACATTTAATTTTTAAACCACTACCAATCACTAATCGATTGTTAGCCTGCGAGATATGATTTTCGGAATCTGAACGAAGAGGTGGCACATGCACGGGTCTAGGTGCGTTTGGCTGAACAATGACAGCAGAATTAATCGCGGCAAGATGGCCTGGCGTAACGTAGCTGACTTGTTCTGAAGCATGACCCGCAGGTTGGCTAACAAACTCTTTTGAGCTTGTTACGCGTTTATTAAATAATCCATGTTTAGTGAGCATCTTGAGTTAGCCTTTTTCGTTTAACTCAAGTACAGCAATGGGTATGCCAACTATAAAAAAATGATATTTTTCAATGAATTAAATATTTTTTAGGTTTACTAAGCATAAAAAAAGCGTGATATTGTCGCTTCATCACGACAGTATCACGCTTAATATACTTAACTTATTGATTTAATATAATTAAGTTCGTCTCAAAATAGCTACATATACTTAAATATCAGATTAAGCCTCTGGGCGCATATGTGGGAATAAAATCACATCACGTATGCTAGGGCTATCGGTAATGAGCATCACCAGCCTATCAATGCCTATGCCACAGCCACCAGTTGGTGGCATGCCGTATTCAAGCGCACGGATAAAATCAGCATCGTAATACATAGCCTCTGGATCGCCCGCTTCTTTCGCTTTCATTTGCGCATGGAAACGCGCAGCTTGGTCTTCAGCGTCATTGAGCTCACTAAAGCCGTTGGCCATTTCACGCCCAGTAATAAAGAGCTCAAAACGCTCTGTAATATTAGGGTTTTTGTCAGAAGCACGTGCCAAAGGCGAGACTTCAACGGGGTAATCAATAATATAAGTGGGCTGCCACAGCTGGCTTTCAGCCGTTTCTTCAAACAAGGCCAATTGCAAAGCGCCTAAACCTGCGTGGTCAAAAGGTTTAACCCCATGCTTTAAGATTTCTGCACGTAAAAATGCGGCATCATTCAGTTGCTCTAATGTGTATTGCGGCGCATATTTTTGAATCGCACCAACAATGGTTAAACGCTCAAATGGCTTGCTTAAGTCAACTTCTTTACCGTCGTAAGTGAGCACCGCTGTGCCGCGCGCAGCAATCGCAGCCGCGCGTATCGTCGCCTCAGTGTAATCCATCAACCATTGGTAATCGGTATAAGCGGCGTAAAACTCCATCATGGTAAATTCTGGGTTATGACGAACGCTTAAGCCCTCATTACGGAAGTTACGATTAATCTCAAACACACGCTCAAAACCGCCTACTACCAAGCGCTTTAAGTAGAGCTCAGGCGCAATACGCATATACATTTGCATGTCTAATGCGTTGTGATGCGTAATAAATGGCTTAGCAGAAGCGCCGCCCGGAATCGGGTGCAACATGGGCGTTTCAACTTCTAAGAATTGATTTTCTACCATAAAGCTACGAATCGCAGACACCACTTTGCTACGCGCTGCAAAAGTCGCGCGCGTTTCTTCATTCACAATCAAATCGACATAACGCTGACGGTATTTCACCTCTTGGTCTGTCAAGCCGTGGAATTTTTCAGGCAATGGACGTAGTGATTTAGTGAGCAAGCGCAGCTCTGAAACCTTTACAGAAAGCTCACCTGTCTTGGTTTTAAACAGCACACCAGTAGCGCCTAAAATATCACCCATATCCCAGTGCTTAAAAGCCTCATAGACTTCTTCACCGATATTGTCTTTAGAGATAAAGAGCTGAATGCGCCCGCTGGTGTCTTGCACCGTAGCAAAACTGGCTTTACCCATCACGCGCTTGAGCATCATACGGCCAGCAATCACCACCTGCTTGGCAAGAGGCTCTAAGGTTTCATTTTCTGCTGCACCAAATTCTGCATGTAAAGCAGCGGCTTGATGTTGCGGTTTAAAATCATTAGGAAAAGCCACGCCTTTTTCTCTAATCGCCTTGAGCTTTTCACGGCGCTCAGCGATTACGTGGTTTTCGTCAACGGGTATTACATTCTCTTGCTCACTCACACTCATACTCCCTGCTTTAAACTTTCCATAATAAATGGGTCAAGGTCGCCATCTAAAACACCCTGGGTATTGCCTATTTCTACATTGGTACGCAAATCTTTAATACGGCCTTGGTCGAGCACATAACTTCTAATTTGATGACCCCAGCCAATATCTGTTTTGGCGTCCTCGATCGCTTGTTTGTCTGCGTTGCGCTTGTTTAGTTCTAAGTTATAGAGCGCACCTTTCAACATATTCATCGCCTCATCTTTATTACGATGTTGTGAACGGTCATTTTGGCATTGCACTACTACGCCCGTTGGTAAGTGGGTAATACGCACGGCAGAATCGGTTTTGTTAATGTGCTGACCACCTGCACCACTGGCGCGATACGTATCAATGCGCAAGTCAGCAGGGTTAATTTCAATTTGAATACTGTCATCCACTTCAGGGAAAATCTGCACACTAGCAAAAGAGGTATGACGTTTTGCATTACTATCAAACGGGGATTTACGCACTAATCGATGTACGCCATTTTCAGTTCTTAAGGTGCCATAAGCATAATCACCGCTTACTTTGACGCTAGCACCTTTAATACCAGCCACATCACCATCAGACTCTTCTAAGACTTCAACTTTGAAGCCCTTGCGCTCGCAATAACGTAAATACATGCGCAGTAACATGGCCGCCCAGTCTTGCGCCTCAGTGCCGCCACTACCCGACTGAAACTCTATAAAACAATTAGCACTGTCTAGCTCGCCTGAAAACATGCGCCTAAACTCCATGGCCTCAATTTCTTTAGCGAGTTGAATCGAATCACTTTCTACACTTAACAATGTATCGTCGTCATCTTCTTCTTTTGCCATTTCAAATAGCTCTTGGCTATCCTTCAAGCCGTTTTCTAGGCTTTGTAGTGTATTGACTACCGATTCTAGTGAGCGTTTTTCCTTACCGAGTTTTTGTGCTTTTTCTGCATCATTCCAAACGTTAGGGTCTTCTAAAAGACCATTCACTTCTTCTAGGCGATGTGACTTGTTTTCAAAGTCAAAGATACCCCCGTAGGGCAAGGTGACGCTCGCTTAAATCTGCTAAGCGTTTAGCAATAAGATTGAGTTGTTCGGCTTCCATAATGTTGAATATCAAAAACAATAACCGTGCATTATAACTTAGCTTAGTGTAAACAAAAATTAGATACTTTGATTTTGTTACTTTTAAAACAATATTTTAAATTGCAACGTAACAATTACACATTGCACATACTTTTTATATTTTAGATATTGTCATATTATTGTCACAATAAGTTCATATGATGAATCCTGTTTTTATAACGAAATGTTTCTAGGAGTTTATATGCAGTCAAATTTGTTTAAAACCCTCACTGTAGCAGGCATTGTGGCCACAGTCTTCACATTACCTACATTTAGCCACGCTGCTGAAAAAGTCATCAAAATTGATGGCTCTAGCACTGTTTACCCAATAACAGAAGCGATAGCTGAAGAGTTTCAAAACAAAACAAAAACAAAAGTAACGGTTGGTGAATCAGGCACTGGTGGTGGTTTTAAAAAATTCTGTCGTGGTGAAACTGATATTTCTAATGCATCTAGACCAATTCTTAAAAAAGAAATTGATGCATGTAAAGAAGCTGGTGTGCAATTTATTGAGTTACCAGTGGCTTTTGATGGCTTGACCGTTGTCGTTAACTCAAAAAATGATTGGGTTAAAAGCATTACTGTTGAAGAATTAAAGAAAATTTGGGGTCCAGGATCTAGCGTTAAAAATTGGAAACAAGTTAATCCAGCTTATCCAGATAAAGCACTAGCGCTTTATGGCCCAGGTACTGCATCAGGTACGTTTGATTACTTTACTGAAGCTATTAATGGCAAAGCAAAATCTAGCCGTACAGACTACACGCCGTCAGAAGATGACAACGTATTAGTGCAAGGTGTATCAAACAATGTAGGTGGCATGGCTTACTTTGGCCTAGCCTACTATGAAGAAAACAAAGATAAGTTAAAAGCTGTGCCAGTTGCAGCTAAAGCAGGCGCACCAGCAGTTAATGCCTCCGTAGCTACCGTAATGAATGGTACTTACGTGCCTCTCTCACGTCCTTTATTTATTTATGTGAATGCAACTGCAGCTGCATTTAAGCCAGAAGTAAAAGCCTTTGTTAACTTTTATTTAGAAAATGCGCCAGAGTTGGTTAAAGAAGTGAAATACGTTCCATTGCCAGCAGAAGACTATGCCGCTGTTAAAGAACATTTTAAAGCGATGAAACCAGGTACAGGCTTTGATGGTACACCTGAAGTGGGTGTTAAAGTGAAAGATTTACTAGGTAGAATTAAGTAATTGATTTGACTGAAGGAGGCTAATTTTTAGCCTCCTTTAATTATTTTTAAGTTGTTATTAGGTTGGATTTAGCATTTATCTCAAGCAAAATCAGCTAAAATAGAAAAGTCTTTGTATACGATGAATACGGTTACTCAAGTGCTAAACGAACCAAGCAATTTAACTATCAGCCCACGCTTAGCTAAGAATATTAGGCGTAATATTAAAGAGCGCATTATCGAATTTATTTTAATGCTGGCTGCCCTATCAGCTGTATTTACCACGCTCGCTATTGTTGCAATCTTGTTATATGAGTCACTCAGTTTTTTTAAAACGGTTTCTATTGTAGATTTTTTTACAGACAAAGAATGGACACCGCTATTTGAAGATGCCCATTACGGTATTTTACCTTTGGTTTCAGGCACTCTGACAACATCAGCCATCGCTTTATGCTTAGCTATCCCGTTAGGTACAGTGATTGCCATCTATTTATCCGAATTCGCAACACACAAAACACGTGAAACTGTTAAACCCATTTTAGAGCTTTTAGTAGGTGTGCCTACTATTGTGTTTGGTTACTTTGCGCTGTTATTTTTAACCCCACTCTTACAAAAGGTGTTTCCTGAGTTACCGGGATTTAACATGCTTAGTGCGGGCATTGTCATGGGTATTATGATTATTCCTTACATTGCATCAGTGGCTGAAGATGCGATGCGCGCAGTACCCATGAGTATGCGCGAAGGTTCTTATGCGATGGGTGCGACGCGCTTTCAAACCGCCATTCGTGTGGTCACCCCTGCAGCAATATCTGGGATTATCGCGGCTTATATTTTGGGTATCTCACGTGCTGTGGGTGAGACCATGGTAGTTGCCGTAGCAGCCGGTCAACAGCCTATTGTCAGCTTTAATCCAATGGAAAGCGCCGCTACAATTACTGCCTACATTGTGCAAGTGGCGATGGGCGATTTACCTCATGGTAGCATCGGCTACCAAAGCATCTTTGCAGCAGGTTTAGTACTCATGATTATGACCCTTTGTTTCAATGTATTAGGGCATATGATTCGTAAAAAATATCGTGAACAATATTAAGAGTTAAGCTAATGCATCAAGATCCCACTACAAAAATCGTTGCAACGCAGGCCTCTGTGTTAGAAAACCTAGAGTCTGTGCGCGCCATGATTAAGCGCCACAAACTGAATGATTATATGTTTTCAGTGTTAGGCTTAATTGCGCTGATATTTGCCTTACTTACTTTGCTAACACTATTTGGTGATCTAGTGATGGATGGTTATGAGCGCTTTAATCTACAATTTTTAAGCGACTTTCCATCTCGCCGTGCGGCTAAAGCTGGCTTACTCTCAGCTTGGGTTGGTTCAGCATTGGTTATGCTTGTCACCTTCATAGTCGCCGTACCCATGGGGGTAGCGGCAGGTTTGTATTTAGAAGAATATGCGCCAAAAAACTGGTTTTCTGACCTCATTGAAATTAATGTGACTAATCTTGCAGGCGTACCATCAATTGTCTATGGTTTACTTGCTTTAGGTTTGTTTGTTTATATTTTGGACTTTGGTCAAAGCATTTTGACTGCTGGCTTAACGCTAGGCTTGCTAATTTTACCAATTGTGATTGTATCTACCCGTGAGGCCATCCGTGGCATTCCAGTTGCCATTCGTGAGGCCGCTTATGCAGTTGGTGCCACTAAATGGCAAGTAGTTTACGACCATGTATTGAAATACTCTTATGGTGGTATTTTAACGGGAGTCATTATTGGAATGGCACGTGCCCTAGGAGAAACAGCCCCAATCATTACGATTGGTGCATTAACCTTTATTGCGTTTTTACCTCCATCACCTATTTCCGATGTTACACCATTTATAAACTTTGAATGGTTAAGCTCTGGCTTTACTGTGATGCCGATTCAAATGTTTAACTGGCTATCACGCCCTGACCACGCGTTTCATATCAACGCCGCAGCTACAGGCGCACTCATTATTATCGTGACACTATTAATGAACGGCACAGCTATTTACTTACGCTATAAAATTCGTAAAAACATTAAGTGGTAAGCCTTAAACCACAGATTTAAATTTAACCAAGGATTGTACTTATGGTGACAGTAACCACCCCGATAAAAGCGGAATCGCGTAATTTAGAGTTTTTTTATAGCAATGGTAATCGTGCGCTAAAAGGCATCAATATGCCTTTATATGAAAATAAAATCACTGCGTTAATTGGCCCATCTGGTTGTGGTAAATCTACCTATCTACGCAGCTTTAATCGCATGCATGACTTATATCCTGGTAACCGTTATCAAGGTGAAATTGTCATGCACCCTGATAACACCAATATTTTAGACAAGGCTGTTGATCCGATTGAAGTGCGTATGCGCATTAGTATGGTGTTTCAAAAACCCAACCCATTTCCAAAGTCTATTTATGAAAATGTAGCTTATGGTTTGCGTGTACGTGGCGAAAATAATAAAGGCATCATGGATGACAAGGTAGAAGATGCGCTAAAAGGTGCAGCACTATGGACCGAAGTCAAAGACCGACTTAATGACTTAGCGTTTAACTTGTCTGGCGGTCAACAACAACGTCTTTGTATTGCACGCGCTTTGGCCACAGACCCTGAAATCATGTTGTTTGATGAGCCGACTTCTGCACTTGACCCGATGGCCACAGCAAGTATTGAAGAGTTGATGACAGAATTGCGCAAAAAGCTCACTATTTTAGTGGTTACACATAATATGCAACAAGCCGCTCGTATTTCTGATTACACCGCCTATATGTATCTGGGTGAGTTAATTGAATATGATGACACCGATAAAATCTTTACTAACCCTAGCCGCAAAGAAACCGAAGATTATATTACTGGTAAATTTGGTTAAACATGCACCTTTAGTAACAAGAGCTGGCTAATTGCCAGCTTTTTTGTTTGGTAAACGCTAATCATTGATTACTTAAGGATTTACTTTACGCGGCGTGTAATTAATCAAGGCGATGACACTAAACAACAGCAAGCCAATAAAGATTACTCCAATATAAGTGAGTTCTGCCGATAATGCCTTGGATGCATCTACTTGCTTTTGTGTATTTGAAGTTACTTGCTCCACCAAAGTATCTAACTCCTGTTCAATTTTATTTGCATTCGCACTAAAATCTGATAAGACATCACGTGCGGCATCCCAATCCACCTCTGATTGCCGCATGATTTGTAAAAAGCGATTCGCCTTTTCTTCTTGCTCGGCAATGTTTTGATCCAAATTAGTAACAAACTGTTTTGATGTTGCAAAGGATTTTAAATTACTTGCGTTGATAAGCGTAGATGACTTTATCTTGATGTACTCTTTTTGGTAATGATTTTCATCATTAGTAGCATACAATTCGTAAAGTTGAATGGTTTGCGCTTGAAAATCTCTTTTAAGATTTGAAGCAGCAATTAACTCTGGCATTTTATCATTGGCCAAATTTGAGATGGTATGGTCAATTTTTTTGCCATGAAAGTATGTAATAGTAACTAGTATAAGCAACAACACTAGGCCTAAAATATAGCCAGCAAATTGGTGGCTGGTAAATTTAAATTGCATTGATATTCTCTATCGCTTAGTTAAGTTAATCATTAGTCTGGTAAAGACTGAAAACCTTACAATTTTTTAACGATTTAAGTTATCAAAAGATTAAATATTTTCTTACAAGAGGGCTTTGATGACGATTAAGACAACTGATGATCTTAAGCTTTATCAATTAAGACGTATTGTTAAATCATTTAATTATTGATTGATAAAACATCACCAGTTTTTCAGCCTGTACGCGCGCCGTCCAATGCTCTTGTACATAACTTAAGGCGCTAGCACTTAGTTGCTGACGTAGCGTTGAATTTTTTAGCACTGTAGCTAAGCGCGCTGCAAAGCCAGTATGGTCATCAGGTGCTATTAGCGCTCCCTGCCCTTCAACTAGAATCGATTTTGTACCCAACTCTGCAATTGCTACAACAGGGGTTCCTTGCGCCATGGCTTCTAACAATACCAACCCTTGTGTTTCAGATTTTGAGGCAAATACAAAAACATCTGCCGCTTGATAACAGGCATTGAGCTGGGTTTTTCTGTCTAAGTAGCCAATAAATTGCACATGTTGTTGCAAACCAAGACTTTGACTAAGCGCATGCAAAGATTCTTCTGCGGGCCCTTCTCCAGCAATTACCAACAAAGCATTTGGGACTTGCTTAAGTAAATTAGGTAGCATGTGTAATAAAAATGGAATATTCTTTTCATGCGCCACACGCCCTACATAGAGTGCCAGTGGTCTATCAAGAGCAATGCCATGTTGTGTTCTAAATGCTTTTCCATCTGCATTGGCAAAACTATGTGCTTGTAAGCCAGTAGGAATCACCTCAGCGTTTGCTGTAACGCCATATCCACGTAATACCTCTAGCATAGGCTGTGAAGGTGCAATTATCGAGTCTACCGCGTTGCATTGCTTGCGAGAAATAGTACGCGCTAAACTTCTAGCAATACCTTTAGGAATAATAGGTAGATAAAGATGTAGATAATCTTCAAAAAATGTGTGGTAAGTTTCAACACTTGGCACATTAAGTAAATGTGCTAGTTTTAAGCCCAAGTAGTGCGCTACAAATGGTGTGTGTATATGTACAACATCATAGTGTTCTTTGAGTAAATCACTTAATCCATCAAGCGCTTTGCCATACTTCATGAGTTTATCTTCAGGGTCAAAAAACAAACCTCGAGCAGGAATACGCTTAATCCAATTTTCATCTTCTGTGGCAACGCCGTAATCAGGCGCAATAAGATGAACGGTATGGCCTAATATTTGTAATTGTTCTACAAAAGTACGTATCGAAGTTGAAACCCCATTGATACGTGGGAAGTAAACATCTGAAACAAAGAGAATTTTCAAGCATCACCTTTCAATTAATCAGAGACTCTCTGATTAAGGCATGCTAAAGCTTGATTATGACATTTTTATGAAAATATGATGAAAAGCCAAACCACGGCCATATTTACCAAACTAATTAATACTGCTGCACTGCCAATGTCTTTTGCGCGCTTTGCTAACAAATGATGATCCAATGAAATTCTATCTACGGTAGCTTCAACTGATGAGTTTAGTAACTCTACAATGACCACTAACAGCACACAGGCAATCATAATAGCGCGTTCGATATTGGTTTTTCCCAGATAGATAGCCAGAGGAATTAAAACCAAGGCCATGCGTACTTCTTGTCTAAAAGCATCTTCATTTTTATAGGCGGCTTTTAAGCCTTCCATTGAATAGCCAAATGCGTTAATTAAACGTGTAATGCCTGTTTTACCTTTGAATGGACTTTCCATTGCGCTATAGCCGTACTGAAATTAAAGCGGTGAGTATACCAAAAATTGGCTTACTATAATGTTAAACAAGTATTTAGGCCATTTTCCTTATCTATTTCGTGCATTCGTCAATGTCATGAAATCTTAATATTTTTGTCATCTTATCTGCATGCTTTAATGTCAAATTGCGAGCATGTTGAATTGGTCAAATGTCTCAAAGTATCTGTGGTTAGTTCCACTTATCGCCTACCAGCAGGAAGCCCATGCATGGGGCTTGGTGACCCATTTGTACTTTGCTGATTCCCTATTATGGTCAATGCCACTTTTAGACCCTAGATTACAAGCCATTATTAAAAAGTTTCCTCAATTAGTGATGGCAGGCGCATGTTTACCTGATTTAGCAGTGGTGTCTCAGAAGTTCCACGGTAACCATCACTGGCAGCATATTCCGCAGATGTTAAACACCATGGATAGTGACGAAGAAACTGCGATTGCTATTGGGTATATTAGCCATTTGTATGTGGATGTCATTGCGCATAATCACTTTGTACCGGCGCATGAAGCAATGTATGCACATGAAAGCATCATCACGCATATTGCTGTTGAGTGGGCGATGGATGCAAAACTAAGCCCGCTAATTAAGTC
>CAYXGE010000038.1:0-5740 GCA_964464435.1 uncultured Methylophilaceae bacterium | reverse complement strand
TTAATTTGCCTTGAGCATCTCAAACAACGCCACCCTGTTCCAATTGACTACTTTATCAAGCCCAATATAAAAAAGACCAGCGCTTAATAACATCTTAAGGCTGGTCACTGGGAGGCAATATTTTTGCCAAGTAACGGCTAAGTTTTTATTTCTACATCAGAAAACTAGCACTTGCCATGGCAAAGCCAATTAATGCGCCAGCCAATACATCGCTGGGATAGTGCAACCCCAAAACCACGCGTGAAAGCCCAACTAATAGACTAAATGGCAACAGAATGATAGCGAGTGAAGGGTAATAGCTTAAGGCAACCGCAGTAAATGCCACCGCGTGTAGTGTATGCCCTGAAGGAAAACTAAAACGGTCTAAAGGACGACCCGTTAACCAGATATCTTGGCGTACCTCATAAGGTCTTGGCCTTAAGGTTTTACCTTTAAGCCATTTGTATAATAAGGTTGCGGAAAGCCCAACAACCGCCATATGGGTAGCTGCTTGTAAGCCATTATTGGTATCAAAAATAATCGCCCCAAGCATTAAAGTGTACCAAAATACACCGTCGCCAAGTCTGCTCACGGTGCGAAACACCATGCGAACCCAACGGTATTGGCTAGTTTTGTTGACACGTACGCAGAGCCTTGTATCTAGCTCTAGTATACGATGTAGATAAAGTGCGGACTTATAAGACATCATTCACCTCCAATGTCTGAGCGCTAATAATAGGATACTTTTTCATGCGCTTAGAATGTCAGAGGTGAGTGAAGAATCCATGACAATCAAATGAATATTTAATGACAACGCTCGCGCTTGTTGTCATCTACACAACGGTTAGTGATACTTAAACTGCGAACTGTTTAACCACGCGCGCAATATCTTCGGCTAATTGTTTAACCAATGTGGCATCTTCACCCTCTACCATCACGCGAATTTTAGGCTCAGTGCCTGAGGCTCTAAGCAATACACGCCCTTTACCAGCCAAGGTGTTTTCGGCAAGGTCTACCGCCACCTTAACTTGCGGAATACTACTTACATCCATACGTTGTGAGATAGTCACATTCACTAACACTTGCGGATACAGTGTGAGTGCTTGGCGCATCTGTGCCAACGTTTTGTTGCTATCTTTCAATGCGTGCAGGACTTGCAATGCCGCAATAATGCCATCGCCACTGGTGTGCTGGTGCATACATAAAATATGCCCAGAATTTTCACCACCGATTTGCCAACCATGTTCCATGAGCAGTTCTAGCACATAGCGGTCGCCCACTTTAGCACGTAAAAATGGAATATTGGCTTTATTTAAGGCATGCTCTAAGGCTAAATTGGTCATTAAAGTCCCCACTACGCCACCTTTGAGGGACCCTTGCTGCTGCAGGTGCATGGCAATGATATAAAGCAATTGGTCGCCATCTAGCAATTGACCTGTTTTATCAACCATCATTACACGGTCACCATCGCCATCAAAGGCAATGCCTAAATCTGCATGATGCTCAATCACAGCTTTGCATAATTCTTGTGGATGGGTTGAACCACACTCTACGTTAATATTAAGACCATTAGGTTGATGCCCAATTGGAATCACCTCTGCGCCCAACTCATGAAACACAGGTGGTGCTACATGATAGGTTGCGCCATGTGCACAATCCAATACAATTTTTAAGCCACGCAAATCTAAGTCATTAGGAAAAGCACTTTTGCAAAACTCAATATAGCGGCCAGCGGCATCATCAATACGTTTAACACGGCCTAAATTGGCTGAATCCATCACCTCTAGCGGGGCATCTAATGCAGCCTCAATAGCGATTTCCACCTCATCTGGAAGCTTGGTACCTTGTGCAGAAAAGAACTTAATACCGTTATCTTCATAAGGGTTGTGTGATGCCGAAATCACGATTCCTGCTTGCGCACGTAATGCTCGCGTTAAATAGGCAATCGCTGGCGTAGGCATAGGGCCTGTTAGCATCACATTAACACCAGCAGCACATAGTCCTGCTTCAAGCGCAGATTCAAACATATAGCCCGAGATACGGGTGTCTTTACCAATCAATACCGTTGGGCGACCGTCATGCGATAAGTGTTCCGCATCACTCGCTAATACCCGTCCAGCTGCATAACCTAGACGCATGACAAAGTCGGGGGTAATTGGAAATGTGCCTACACGGCCACGAATACCATCGGTACCAAAATATTTTCTACTCATAAAATTGACTTTATTTATATTTATTTAAACTTATATTAAAACGGCAGAGACAACTTTAAGTGCTTCTACCGTAGCTTTGACATCATGCACACGGACTATTTTAGCGCCTTTCATCACAGAAATCACTGAAGCCGCAATTCCTGCATGTAAGCGTTGGTCAACATCATTGCCCACCAGTTGGCCTAATATAGACTTGCGAGATAGCCCTACTAACAAAGGTGCGCCTAAATTGGCCAATACTGATAACCGATTAAGCAAATCAATATTATGCTGTGTACGTTTTGCAAAACCAAACCCTGGGTCTAACAACACGCGTTCTTTGGCAATGCCTGCGCTAAGCACTGCTTGCAGACGCGCAGATAAAAAATCGTACACTTCTTGCACCACATTGCCATATTCGGCAAGCGACTGCATGGTTTGTGGCGTGCCTTTCATATGCATTAAACATACCCCAGCATTGCTATTTGCTACCGCTTGCAATGCGCCATCAGCTTGTAATGCGTTGACATCATTTACCATGCTTGCCCCTGCAGCAATCGCAGCAACCATCACTTCAGGTTTATAGGTGTCAATAGAAATAGGGACATTCACTTGCGTTACTAAAGCTTCAATCACAGGTATCACGCGCGCCAACTCCTCATTTAAAGGAACTGGTTGCGCGTTTGGACGGGTTGATTCACCCCCGATATCTAAAATATCTGCGCCTTCAGCAACAAGGCTTAAAGCATGGGCAACGGCTTGTTCTGTTGAAGAAAAACGTCCACCATCTGAGAAAGAGTCAGGCGTCACATTAACAATCCCCATGACCTTGGGCTTGGTTAAGTCTAGTTGATAAGTGGCACAATGAAAATACATAAAGAAAAAAGCCAGCAGTTTTTGCTGGCTTGTATGAAGTTAAGATTTAGCCGTAGGCTGAGGTGCAGGATTCACATTAGAACCTGAAGCCCCACCGCTATCACGTTTGTCTTTGGTATAGCTTGGTTTTGGTTTTGGTTCACGCGGTGGCAAGCCTTGCATAATGTCATTAATCTGCTCTGCGTCAATGGTTTCCCACTCTAGCAAAGCTTTGGTCATAGCTTCTACTTTGTCTTTATTATTTTCTAATAAAGAGCGTGCCACTTGATATTGCTCATCTAAAATGCGGCGGATTTCAGCATCCACTTTTTGTTGCGTGGCTTCTGATACCGTTTTAGAACTCATGCTGCCAAAGAAGGAATCCTGCTCATCGCCAGCATATACCATGGTACCAAGCGCATCACTCATACCATATTTAGTAACCATAGCTCGTGCTAACTTAGTAGCGCGTTCAAAGTCATTAGAAGCGCCTGTAGACATTTGGTGCATAAAGATTTCTTCGGCAATACGGCCGCCAAACAAAATAGAAATTTCTTCTAACATTTTATCTTTATAGTTACTAATACGGTCATGCTCAGGCAATTGCCATGTTAGGCCTAATGCCCAACCACGCGGCATAATCGTTACTTTATGCACAGGGTCAGCCTTTGGTAAAAGCTTAGCAACCACAGCATGGCCTGACTCATGGTAAGCCGTGTTACGACGCTCTTCTTCACGCATGACCATGCTTTTACGCTCTGGGCCCATAAAGATTTTATCTTTAGCATCTTCAAAATCTTGCATATCCACCGTGCGTTTATTTCTGCGCGCAGCAAATAAAGCAGCCTCATTCACCAAGTTTGCTAAATCAGCGCCAGAAAAACCAGGCGTACCGCGGGCAATAATATCCGCCTTAACATCTGGGTCAATTGGCACTTTACGCATATGTACAAGCAAGATTTGCTCGCGACCGCGAATATCTGGCAGCCCCACCATCACTTGACGGTCAAAACGGCCTGGGCGAAGCAATGCTTTATCCAGCACATCAGCACGGTTAGTGGCCGCAATTACAATCACCCCAGAGTTAGCCTCAAAACCATCCATCTCCACTAACATTTGGTTGAGGGTTTGTTCACGCTCATCATTACCGCCGCCAGTACCAGCGCCACGGCTTCTGCCCACGGCATCAATTTCATCAATAAAGATAATGCAAGGCGCACTTTTCTTGGCAGTTTCAAACATATCACGCACACGGGCAGCACCTACACCCACAAACATTTCTACAAAATCAGAACCTGAAATGGTAAAAAACGGTACTTTAGCTTCACCCGCAATGGCTTTTGCTAGTAAGGTTTTACCTGTACCTGGAGGCCCCACCATGAGCACTCCGCGAGGAATACGACCCCCTAACTTTTGAAACTTGCCAGGGTCGCGTAAAAATTCTACTAATTCTGAAACCTCTTCTTTGGCCTCATCACAGCCTGCCACATCAGCAAATGTCGTTTGATTAGCAGATTCATCTAGCTGGCGTGCTTTACTTTTACCAAACGAAAACGCACCCCCTTTGCCACCCCCTTGCATCTGGCGCATCATAAAAATCCAGAATGCAATAATGAGTAAGAAAGGAATAGAGTTGTAGAAAAGCGCTAAAAGAATAGACTCTCTTTCTTCAGGCTTTACATCTACAGTCACATTATTTTTGAGTAAATCACCAATTAAACCTGGGTCATAAGGCGCATAAGTATCAAACTTTTGACCACTGGCCGTTTCGCCGTGCAACACGCGACCATCAATCATCACTTTTGAAATTTGACCATCTCTCACTTGTTGTAAAAATTGTGAATAGACTACTTGGCTGCTTGCACTACCCTGCACTGCAAAGCGGTTAAAAACGCTCATCAATACAATGGCCACCAATAACCAAATGAGAATATTTTTAACAATATTGTTCAAGATACAATTCCTTTGGGCATGCCCTAATCGTTTAAGTTGATGACTTTAAAGGTCAATCGTGTATTGTAAACAGTTTTTTCTGTTTTGTTGTAAATCACATTAAATTTAAACCGCTAGTTGCAAATCTAAGCGCGTTTTTTTAAGCCTAACAAGTAAACTTCACTACTTCTATCTCTTGAAGCTTTGGGTTTTCTAGTCACAACTTTTTCAAATAAACCACGCATTTGCTGCATAATCTCTTCAAAGCCCGACCCAACAAACACTTTGACTAGAAAATTACCGCCCGGTTTCAACCAATCTTTACTAAATTCCAATGCTAACTCAGTTAAATAAGCCGCATTCGCTTGATCAGCAGAACTTATACCACTTATATTGGGGGCCATATCAGCTATTACAAGGTCTACTGGCTTATTTTTTAGGGTATTTTCAAGCTGAGTGAGCACCTCTTGCTCTCTAAAATCCCCTTGTATAAATTCAACACCAGCTATCGGCACCATTTCAAGTATGTCTAAGGCAATGACACGGCCTTGCATTACGCCATGCTTATCTTGCAAACGTTGCACCGCCACCTGCGACCAACTACCGGGCGTTGAGCCTAAATCTACGATTACCATGCCTGGCTTAATCAGTTTGTCTTTATCATCAATTTCAATCAGCTTATAGGCAGCGCGCGCACGATAGCCATCCTTTTGTGCCATTTTCACATAAGGGTCATTGAGATGCTCTTGCATCCAAGCTTTACTGGTACGTGATGGTTTCAT
>CAYXGE010000037.1:0-17625 GCA_964464435.1 uncultured Methylophilaceae bacterium | reverse complement strand
GCTGCTGAAGCTGCTCCTGCTGCTGAAGCTGCTCCTGCTGCAGACGCTGCTGCTCACTAAGAGTAAGTAATAGCATTTATTGCTATTTAAATTAAAAAAGCCAGCTAACGCTGGCTTTTTTATTGTGGATATTTTGTAAAAGTTTTAGTTCTATTTCATATAATACGCTATATTAAGTTGTGAGTGTTATCTAGAGGCTGCGCCAACTGAACCCCGTCGCCTGTTCAGCAATTCCAATCCAACTTTTTTCACATTGCAGTACATTTGCTAGCGCTGTGCTAGCTAAATCTGGGTGATTATTTTGTGCGCTAAGATGTGCTGCAACAATATGTTTTAGTTTGTTATTATTTAATCGCGATAATAAGCTTGCTGACACCTGATTATCCAAATGACCTAAGCGCCCAGCAATTCTTGATTTCAATGCGCGACTATAGGGACCATTGTTTAGCATATCAGCATCGTGGTTACATTCCAAAACTAAAGCGTCAGCGCCATTAAGCATTGATTCTATATGTGGCGTACTGCAACCTGTATCAGTCAGTACGCCAAGTTTATGCAAACCATCAGTTAAGGTAAATTGAACAGGTTCTCTTGCATCATGAGGCACCGGAAAAGGCTGAACCATAATATCTTGAATTACAAAGGCTTGATGGCTGTCAATAAGGTTTAGTTGAGGCGCATCATCTTTAGGAAGGTAGCGTGTGGTCATGACCTGTGTGCCATAGGTTAACCAAATAGGAATATTATATTTTTTTGCAAATTTGAATGCGCCCGAAGCATGATCGTCATGCTCATGGGTAATTAAAATGCCTGTGATTTGTGTAGGTTCTAGATTAAGTCTCGCTAATCGCACAAGCATTTCTTTCGTGTTAAATCCACAATCAACAAGCAGATGTGTAGATTTTTCATGAATTACTAAGCTATTGCCTGCGCTTCCGCTACCAAGAGAAGCAAACCGCATAACTATTTAAGTTGGTCAAACAGTAAGTTAATCATGCGCCTTGCTGTATTAGATTTATTGATGGCACCATCACGATTGGTAACAGTAACTAAAGCGCTTCCATCTTCTTTGTCATCCACTTTAACGAGATATAAGCGCTCAAGATTGTTCTTTTCTTTTTCTTTTACTTCCCAAAATTTTAATTTTTCAGTAATTGATTCATCATTTTCAATTTTTTTAGCATCTTTACCTACTACCTCAGCATTATTTTCAGAGTTGCTATCATTTTTCCAAAATTGAAGACTTTCAATTAATCCTTTTTCTTTTTTAACTGGCGCGTCATCAATCGCAACATCCGTGTAGCGCACAAAAAATACCCCTTTCGAGCGGTCTCGATCTTCAACCACAAAACCAACGCGGTCTAGGGATAAGCCAACACGTCGCCAAGCCCTATCAAATGCATCAAATACTACCAGTTTACTTGTACCATCAGACTCACTGAGTATTTTTGCGCGAGCTTTTACTTCTGTTTTAGCAATAATCTCACGAGATTTATTAGCATCTACACCTAAACGCACCATTAGCCTGCGCATCAATTCTGCATCAATATCTTCTTCGTTGGCACGGTCTTGTTCCACGGTAGTTTGCTTGGTTTTGAGTTTATAACCTAAATCATAGGTGCCTGCGCTGGTTCTAACGCGCTCAATACCGTCATCTTTAACACTGTCAGCAACAGAACGATGGCTCAGGAAAATTTCCGTTGTGCCAGTTTCTCCGCGGTCGATACGTGTGCGAAATTTCTGACGTGATTGTAAGGTATTAAGCTTATCTAACCAGCCTTGAAATTTATCTAAATAGCCACCTTTATCATCTTTAGTAATATTTGAGCTATCTACCCATTCTGTTTCCATCACGCCAGTTTCAGCGTTTTCAACACGTACCGCAAACCCAAGTTCTGTCCAAAATTCACGAATGATAGGCCAAATTTTTTCGGGGTCAGCTTGTACCACTAACCAACGTTGTGAGCCAGCACGTTCAATTTTCACGTTCTCTGGGTTAGGTAAAATACGTTCTTGTTCTAATTCTGCTGGTCCGCCCTGATTATAAGTAGAGTAGCTTGTAGAGCCGCCAGGAACAGAAAACGTATCGCTTCTTGAGGCTGAAGTGAGATCAGGAGGTACTTCAAGCGGACGGCTTCGTCCAGCTGATTTATAGTCAGGGGTTTTATCGAAAAAGGGAATCGAATCACAGGCTGTTAGGCTCAAAACTGCTGCAATTATGACCGCAATTTTTTTATGTGAATAAACTTGTTTAGTCGTTGAAAAGTGCATGACACATTCTCTATAAAATTTAACTTGTTAAAATGGTCGCCATTAATGGATAGACGCTTGTTGCATAGCTGCCCGAAGTACCTCGTGGTATTGCGCAGAAAGAGCGGTCATCGGAAGGCGCATACCAGGGGCTATTAATCCCATTTCTTGAAGCACCCATTTTACTGGAATCGGGTTGGCTTCTACAAAAAGCTTTTGATGTAAACCAAATAGTGCATTATTTATCTTGCGTGCTTCAGAAATGTTGCCAGAGAGCGCTGCTTGGCACAGTCGATGCATCTGCATTGGCGCGACATTTGCAGTCACAGAAATCACGCCATGTCCGCCCAATAACATAAGAGGCATACAAGTAGCATCATCTCCACTGTAAACCGCAAAGTCTTTCGGTACGCGTCTAATCAGGTCAGTTGCGCGCTCCATATTGCCAGTGGCGTCTTTAATTCCTACAATATTTTGAATCTCGGCTAGGCGAAGCGTGGTGTCATTAAGTAAATCGCATCCTGTTCTGCCAGGGACATTGTAAAGAATTTGGTCAATATCCACTGCTTCAGCAACTGATTTGTAGTGTTGATACAAACCTTCTTGCGTGGGCTTATTGTAGTAAGGTGCAACTAGCAAACAGGCATCCGCCCCCATATCCTTAGCTTGTGCAGTGAGTTCAATTGCCTCTTTTGTAGAGTTTGCACCAGTGCCCGCAATTACAGGTATGCGACCAGCGGCGTGCTCAACAGTCAATTTAATTAATGCACAATGTTCTTGAAAGTCTACAGTTGGGGATTCACCTGTAGTGCCAACAATCACTATACCATCTGTTTGTTGACTCACATGAAGGTCAATCAATTTGCGTAAAGTATCAAAATCGAGAGAACCGTCCTCAAACATCGGTGTCACAATCGCAACAAGACTGCCCTGAAGCATAATAAACCTACCAATAACAATAATTCCTCTATTTTAACTTAAAGTGCATCAGCAACAACATGCTTTTTTTATGTAAGCGTCAACTAGATGTGGGTTTTTTGTATATAGGCAGAAAAATTTCTTAATAACTAATGATTATTTTGAGCGCATAAAATAGTTTCATATAATATTTAAAATCTAATTAAGCTAATAATCAACAAACTTGCCTATACAAAAAACCTAGCAATAGTAGGGCTTTTGTTAAGCGCAAAGCTAGTATAATAGCGGGAATTACAAGATATCATTATGATAGAACAATATATTCTAATATTAATCGGCACCGTATTTGTTAATAATATCGTGTTAGTAAAAATACTTGGGCTATGCCCATTTATGGGTGTTTCTAAAAAACTAGAAGCTTCAATTGGTATGGCTGCGGCAACTGCATTTGTGCTGACGATTGCCTCTGGTACAAGCTACTTAGTGCATGCTTATATGTTAGAGCCATACCATTTAGGGTATCTCAAAACATTATCATTTATTGTAGTAATTGCCGCAGTGGTACAGTTTACAGAAATGTATTTAGAGAAAAATAGCCCTGTGCTATATCAGTCTTTAGGCATTTATTTGCCGCTTATTACTACTAATTGCGCTGTGTTGGGCATCCCGCTACTTAACGTACAACAAAATCATAATTTAATGCAGTCATTATTATTTGGACTTGGTGGGGCATTTGGATTTTCATTAGTCCTTATCTTATTTGCCTCAATGCGTGAGCGATTAGAAGCCGCTGATGTACCCGTGCCATTTCAGGGTGCAGCTATTGCGATGGTGACTGCAGGTTTAATGAGTCTCGCTTTTATGGGTTTTGCTGGGCTGGTTAGATAATGATGACGGCAATTCTGGTGATGGTAGGGCTTGCCTTACTTTTAGGTTTTATACTTGGATATTCAGCGCTTAAGTTTAAAGTGGATGGCGACCCCTTGGTCGCAAGAATCGATGCGATTTTACCGCAAACCCAATGTGGACAATGTGGTTATCCAGGATGTAAACCCTATGCGACAGCAATTGCAGCTGGTGAAGCAGATATTAATCAATGTCCACCTGGCGGAGATGCTGGTGTGCATGCTCTTGCAGATTTGTTGGGCGTTGAATATAAGCCATTAAATGCAGAACATGGGCTACCAAAGCCAAAATCTGTAGCCGTGATAGATGAAAATACATGTATTGGTTGTACCTTATGCATACAGGCTTGCCCTGTAGATGCCATTTTGGGTGCGGCTAAACATATGCATACCATTATTAGCTCCGAATGCACAGGCTGTGAGCTTTGCCTTGCACCTTGCCCTGTTGATTGCATCACCATGGAGCCTATTGGTGAGTCACCAGAAAATTGGAAATGGCGTTATCCTGTATTTGAAATAAAACAAGTCAGTACCACACTAGAGAAGGTTGGCCTATGAGTGCACTGATTAATTGGTTTAAAACAGGGTCCCGAATCAATGGCGGAGTGCATCCTCCTGAGCATAAGCAAGAGTCTAATACGCAACCGATAAAAGCATTGCCTTTGCCCAAACAATTGGTATTGCCTTTACGTCAGCATGTGGGTAATTTGCCTAAGGTGCTGGTGAGCGTTGGTGAGCATGTGCTCAAGGGGCAATTGTTAGCAGAGGCAGAAGGTAATATTTCTGCAGCAGTTCACGCGCCAACATCGGGCACAATTACAGCGATTGCAGAACATTTAATTCCGCATCCATCAGGGTTGCCAGATGTCTGCATTAGTTTAGAAAGTGACGGCCAAGACCAATGGATTGCCTTACAAACTACGGCATGGCAGGGCGCTGATAAACTTAGTTTACTGAATGCTTTGCGCACATCTGGCATTGTGGGCTTGGGTGGAGCGGCTTTTCCTACGCAAATTAAGTTGCAAACTAATGGACGTACCGCAATTCATACGCTCATTATTAATGCTGCAGAGTGTGAGCCTTATATTACCTGTGATGATATGCTCATGCGTGAGCGGGCCAATGAAATTGTAAGAGGCGTTGAGATTGCCCAATATATTTTAGGGGCTGAACACTGCGTGGTTGGTATTGAGGATAATAAGCCAGAAGCGGCTGAAGCGATGCGTCAAGCTTGTGCAAAAAGTAGCTTAGCGATTCGTGTGCAAGTGGTTCCAACCTTGTACCCAAGTGGTGATGCGCGGCAGTTAATTCATTTGTTAACAGGTGTTGAAGTCCCGGCAGATAAGCGCTCTACAGATGTGGGTGTGCAATGTTTTAATGTGGCAACCTTGTTGGCAATGCATCGTTTCTTTGACTATGGTGAACCCTCAATATCGCGCGTTGTAACGATGACGGGCAATGTAGCTAAGCCCGCTAATTTTGAAGTGCTTTTTGGAACATCGGTGGATGACCTAGTAACAGCTGCTGGAGGAGCTAGAGCAGATACCAACGACTATATTATGGGTGGTCCTATGATGGGCTTTAGCTTGCCATCAAGCCAAGTGCCAATTACTAAAGCTGCAAACTGTATTATTGCTGGCGCACCCAACTTATTTCCACCTGCGCCAACGCCAATGCCCTGTATACGTTGCGCGCGCTGTGCAGATGCATGCCCAGTTAATTTGCAACCGCAAGAGCTATACTGGTTTTCTAAATCTTCAAACTTTGACAAAGCCAGAGATTATAAGCTGTTTGATTGTATTGAATGTGGTTGTTGCACCTATGTTTGCCCTAGTAATATACCCTTAGTGCAATACTATCGTTTCGCTAAGAGTGAAATTATTGCCCAAGACAGGGCGAAAGAGGCGGCTGATATTGCGCGTGAACGCAACGAGTTTAGGCTTGCGCGAATTGAACGTGAGAAACAAGAGCGTGCGCAAAAACATGCAGAGCGTGCGGCGGGCGCAAAAGCAGCCGCAGGGCCAGAAGATGATGCCAAAAGAGCAGCCATTGCCGCCGCTATGGCTCGCGTTGCGCAGCAAAAAGCTGAGGCTGGCTCACTAAGTGAAGCTAGTAATACTGCACAAACTGCTGCAATGGAAGAAGGTAAACAATAGTATGTTGAGATCGCCGTATATTTCTAACGCGCCCACTGTCTCCGCGATTATGCTTAAAGTTGTGATAGCGTTAATCCCTGCCATTATTACTTATGTATGGGTATTTGGTAGCGGTATATTGTTGTCATTAATACTCGCTACAGTGACAGCGCTTGGTGCCGAAGCGTTAATGCTTAAGATACGTGAGCGTCCAATCATGCCATTTTTGCTAGATGGTAGCGCTTTGGTGACGGCATGGTTACTAGCACTTTCCTTGCCTCCTCTTGCGCCATGGTGGTTGGTGGTGATGGGGTCATTGTTTGCGATTGTGATCGCAAAGCATTTATATGGGGGGTTAGGTTATAACCCGTTTAACCCTGCCATGATTGGTTATGCTGCGTTACTTATTTCCTTTCCTGTCATTATGACGCAATGGCCTGCTCCCTTAGAGTTGGCGCAAACTAAGCTGGACTTTTTTGGACAATGGCAATTAATATTAAGTGGTGCACTGCCAAATGGAATTAAGTTAGACGCGATTACCCAAGCGACACCATTAGATTATTTAAAAACGCAGTTACTATTAAACCAATCTACGCAAACAATTTTGTCAGCCCCTATGTATGGGCAGTTGGCAGGGCGGGGTACTGAGTTTATTGCACTTGCTTACTTGCTAGGTGGTGTTTACCTATTGCAACAGAAAATTATTTCATGGCATTTGCCCATTGGTTTTTTAGCAGGTTTGGCTGGTATTTCAGCCATTTTCTACTTGGTTAATCCAGACCATTTTGCAAATCCGTTGCTACATTTACTAGGTGGCGCTTCAATGTTGGCGGCATTTTTCATCATTACAGACCCTGTGAGTGGGCCAACCACGCCTAACGGCAAACTTATCTTTGCAATTGGTATTGCAATGCTGACCTATCTTATTAGGGTATTAGGTGGTTATCCTGATGGTGTAGCGTTTGCGGTGATTATATTTAACATTTGCGTACCGTTAATTGATATGTATACACAACCTAGAGTATTTGGTCGTACAAAATAAAATGCGTCAATCTATATATCAACATGCTTTAAAAACAGCAGGCTATCTTATTGGGTTTACGCTCATTGGCACTGCAATACTTGCGTATATTTTTACTACCACTGAAGCGCCGATTGCGGCGGCAGAAGCTAAAGTAAGAATGGCTTTGTTTGGCCAACTTCTGCCCACAAGCCTATTTAATAATGAATTGCTTAATGATTCTATAGATTTAAATAGTGGCGAATTGGGTAATACAGAGGTAACCAAGTTATACCGTGCGCGCTTAAATGGTGAGCCGTCTGCAGTGATATTGCAGACGACAGCACCAGATGGTTACAGTGGTGAAATTAAGCTTTTAATTGCAATAAAGGCCAATGGTGAGTTGGCGGGGGTTAGAGTGCTTGCGCACAAAGAAACACCAGGTTTAGGGGATTATATTGAGATTCAACACGGCAATTGGATACTCAATTTTAACGGCTTATCACTAAATAAAATTAAGTCAGATGGCTGGCGTGTTAAAAAAGATGGCGGTCAGTTTGACTACGTGACTGGTGCAACTATTACGCCTAGAGCCGTTGTTAAAGCGGTACATCAGGCACTTGTTTACTTTTCACAACATCAACAAACAATGTTTGCAAATACAAACACATCGAAAGAAACTAATTTGGAGGCTCAACCATGAGTCAATATTCTGACATTATTGAAAACGGGATATGGAAACAAAATCCAGGGCTAGTACAACTTCTGGGCTTATGCCCAACCTTAGCGGTGACTGTGACCATGGTCAATGGCTTAAGTTTAGGCTTAATGACAGCCATCGTTATGGCGGCAAGCAATGCTGCAGTATCGCCAGTGCGTCAGTGGGTGCCAAGTGAAATTCGCATTCCAGTGTTTATTTTAATTATTGCAGCATTGGTAACGGTCATTGACCTAGCCATGCATGCTTATTTGAATGAATTACATGCAATTTTAGGTATTTTTATTCCGCTTATTGTTACCAATTGCATTGTTTTAGCAAGGGTTGAAGCATTTGCGGCTAAAAATCCAGTATTACCTTCTACTTTGGATGGCTTGATGATGGGAATAGGGCTTGCCCTAGTGTTGGCGATACTTGGTGCTATTAGGGAATTAGTTGGCAAAGGCACGATATTTTCAGGCATTGATTTAGTGTTTGGTGAATCTGCAAAGACCTTAGTTTTAACAATTCCTGATTATCATGGCTTGCTTTTGGCGATATTGCCTCCTGGCGCTTTTATTGGCTTGGGTTTACTTATTGCTGCGCGTAATTGGCAAGAACAAAAAAAATCTAAATTACAAGCAGAAGTATCGCCTGTTGCTCAGACACAAGCAAGCTAGTTATGGGCATGCCAGCAGAAAAGCGGCTGGAGATTTTTAAAAGACTTAGCGAGTCAATTACAAATCCTACAACTGAGCTTATCTATCACAGTCATTTTGAATTACTAATTGCAGTAATTCTTTCAGCACAAGCCACCGATAAAGCCGTTAACATTGCCACAGCCAAGTTATTTGCGGTGGCAAATACGCCAGAGGCTATATATAACCTAGGTGTTGAAGGTTTAGAAAGTTACATTAAAACCATAGGCTTATATCGTAGCAAAGCCAAAAATGTCATTGCTACTTGTAAAAAACTCATTGAAGCGCATCAAAGTCAGGTACCCAATTCGCGCCAAGCGCTAGAGAGTTTACCAGGCGTGGGACGAAAAACAGCGAATGTGATTTTAAATACAGCCTTTGGTGAGCCTACGATTGCTGTGGATACGCATTTGTTTCGCTTAGGTAACCGAACAAAGCTCGCCACAGGTAAAACACCGTTAGAAGTTGAGAAAAAGTTGCTTAAAGCCGTGCCAAAAGACTATTTAAAGGATGCACACCATTTACTTATACTGCATGGACGCTATACTTGTACTGCAAGAAAACCAAAGTGTGAAAGCTGTGTCATCATGGATTTATGCGAATTTAAAGGTAAAGTGACTGTATGAAAGTAGCCACGGCAATTGTGACTGGCAGTGAACCCGCAGCCGACCTAGCTGCGCGTGCCGTTGCGCAAGCGATGGAGCAAGCCAATTTAACCACGGCATCTAGCGTTTTATTATTTTTAAGTTCAGAGTTTGCAAGAGATCCACTGCCAGCGCTTAGACTCGCCTCTAAACAATCGAATTGTTTGCAAATTATGGGTTGCTCTGCGCCTGGAATTTTTACCGAGCAAGATTGGGTGCTTGATACCCCAGCGGCGGCTACGATGGTATTTGGTGGTGATATTACTTTTGAGCCGCCCTCCAAAACCGACGCGAATCAGCTTTTGTTAACCCTTGCTGCTCCAAATGCTATCAATACTACATGGATGTCTGCACCGGGAATTCGTTTTGGTGGCGTGTCTGGCGATGCTATAGGGCAAGGTCCTTTTTCAGTATGGCAAAATAGTAAAGGCGCTCCAGTGGGGCATTGTGAGGCGGCGCTGCATGGGGTGAAGGGCGTAGTTGCTACGGCACACGGACTTAAGTTTCTTAATATGCCAAAACAAGTAACACAAGTAGACCAATACGATGTTTCAATGTTGGGTGACACTACCGCATTATTTTCATTACAGCGGGCTAGTATGCATGATGACGATTTACCCTTACATTTATTGATGGCTGTGTTTGCTGATAGCGCTGAAGCGATTATGGATGGTGATTATCAAATTGCTAACTTGGTAAGTGGCAATGAGGTTGAACAAAGCGTGACGCTTGCTAAAAAGGTTAAAACCGGCCAGTTTTTGTGTTGGGCAATTCGAGAAACTGAAGCGACCTTGGCAGACCTACAAAAAACGGCCATTAATTTAAGTCATGCTTTAGCTACGCCTCCTGCCTTTGGATTGTTGTTTTCGTGTTTGGGTCGTGGTCCTTATTTTTACGGTGGTTTAGATCAAGATTTGCTCTTATTAAAAAAACAATTTCCTAAAATGCCCTTGATAGGTTTTTATGGGAATGGTGAAATTGCACCTTGTCATGCACGTTCAGAAGCCAATGCTGAGTTATTGCAATATGCAGCGGTGTTGGGTTTGTTTAGTTAGATACTATTTTTCAATATGGCATTATTTAACCCGAGTCGTGACCAAGTTAGACAGTTCTTTTTTGATACTTGGGCTAAATATCAACAAAAACATACCCTCACAGAGTTAGAAGCTATCGCGCTGCAAGTGATAGAAATGCACCCTGAATATCATGCAGTGTTATCAAACCCAGCTAAGTATTCTCAACAAGCCTATTTTCCTGAAATGGGCGAAACCAACCCGTTTTTACATATGAGTTTGCACTTATCTATTTTAGAGCAAATTAGTATCAATCAACCTATAGGTATTCAAGCCATCTATCAACAACTTCAGCAGCAGCATGGACATCCACATGATGCGCAGCATGATGTTATGGATTGTCTCGCAGAAACCATTTGGCAAGCGCAAAGAAATCAGCAAGCACTTAATGCGGAAGAATATTTAAACGCTTTACAAAAAAAAGTGAGATGATGTTCATCATTTGTAACTTTCCTAAGTAATAATATTCATGTGATATTGAAAGTAAGCATGTTAAAACAACAAAGACTATTATTCTTAATCTTATTTTTGCTAGGCATATTTGCGATAGTGGAGTTCACTGGAATCAGACAGCATTTAAATTTAGGCTATTTACGTGAAATCATCCATATGCATCCAGTTTGGGGTTTGTGTATATTTATAGGGGCATTTTGTTTGGGTAATTTGGTACAGATTCCTGGGTGGATTTTTCTAGCCGCCGCTGTATTAGCCTTAGGAAAACTCCAAGGTGGTATCGTTACTTACATGGCAGCTATTATTTCTTGTGGTGTCACATTTTTAATGATTAGGCTGATTGGTGGTGATGCCTTGCGTAAACTTAATGCACAATGGGCACTCAAAGTGCTATCTAGATTAGATGCCTATCCAGTGGCATGTGTTGCAGTGTTAAGAACGTTTATGCAAACCGCCCCAGCACTTAATTACGCCTTAGCATTATCTGGAGTGTCATTTAGAAAGTATATGCTAGGAAGTGCCATTGGATTACCACTACCCATTTTAGTGTATTGCGTATTTTTTGAGTTTTTAGCAAAATTTCTAAACATTAGTTAAGTATTTTTTAAGAAGATTAAATGACAATATTAAAGTCAGCACAAGGTCAAGAGTGGCTCACAGAACATGGGGACTATTTATATCGCTTTGCTTTAGCACGCTTACGTGACCCACACCAAGCAGAAGATGTTGTACAAGAAACTTTTATTGCGGCATTGCAGAGTCAGACTTATGAAGGTAAATCTAGCGCTAGAACTTGGTTAACGGGCATACTTAAACATAAAATTATTGATGTCATGCGTAAAAATAGCCGTGAGATTGCGGTAGATATGCAGGCGGATGACGAGTTTACAAATGTTGATGATTTCTTTGATGAAGCTGGTAGTTGGCTTGATAGGCCACAAGACTGGGGGTCACCTGATGATGAGTTACAACAAAAGCAATTTTTAACGGTGATGCAACAATGTTTAGAAAAATTGCCTCCAAAACTAGCCAGTTTATTTATGCTAAGAGACGTGCATGATGAAGATAATGAAAAAATTTGTAAGGATTTAGAAATCAGTACGACCAACGCATGGGTCATGTTACATCGTGCCCGTTTGGGTTTAAGGAAATGTGTTGAGCTTAATTGGCTGGCTTAATTTTGAGCTAGTGAATGTTTAAATTTAAAATGGTTTATAAAATATGTTGAGTTGTAAAAAAGCCAGTGTTTTAATTTCTCAGTCTTTGGAGCGAGAGCTCACAAAGCCGGAGCGCTGGTCGTTGAAGTTTCATTTGATGATATGTAAATATTGCAAACGCTTCCAACAGCAAATTTCAATTATTAATAAAACATTGAAAAATTTCAGGCATGAAACCGAGCACAATACTGAACTAACCCTTTCAGACGAGGCTAGAAGTCGCATCCAAAAAGCAATTAATCAATCGTAATTTTAAATTTTTATTAGGAGTCTTACATGAATAACACACAAAAAACATTGGCTTTATTAGTTGGTGGCGCATTTGCTGCTTCAATTACAACAACAACACTTGCTGCTGAAAATCCATTTGCAATGAAAACACTTGCATCAGGCTATATGGTAGCCGATGCCCATGAAAAAATGAAAGATGGTAAATGTGGCACTGGTAAATGTGGTGCTGGTATGAAGAAAAAAGCTGAAAAAGCAAAAGAAGGTGCTTGCTCAGCTGAAAAAGCAGCTGAAGGTAAATGTTCAGCCGAGAAAGCAGCTGAAGGTAAATGTTCAGCTGAAAAAGCAAAAGAAGGTAGCTGCAACCATTAGTCCTATCGCATTTTTTTACAATAATGATTAATAGGGCATGATGGCAACTTTACCATTACATGGCGTAGGGTTTGGTCTTAAACGTGAGTTAATACCGCAATTACAAAGTGCCTATGGACAAGCCTTCTTAGCCAACGTTAATTTTGTAGAAATTGCGCCTGAAAACTGGATAGAGGTAGGTGGTCGAGCTGCTGAGCAATTAGCTTGGTTTACTGAACGCTATCCAGTTGTATGTCATGGTTTATCTCTCTCGTTAGGCGGGCCAGACCCGCTGAATGAGAGATTCTTGACTCAAGTAAAAACGTTTTTAGATACCCACCGTATTGGTTTATATACCGAACACTTAAGTTACTGCACCGATATACAACATGGTCAACCAGGGTATCTGTATGATTTATTGCCGATTCCATTTACCTATGAAGCGGTGCGCTATGTGGCAAAAAGAATCAAAACTACTCAAGAAATTTTGGAGCGTCGTATAGCGGTAGAGAATGCTTCTTTTTACGTGGCAGCGCCAATTTCTGAGATGACTGAGTTGGCCTTTTTGCAAGCGGTGATAGAAGAAGCCGATTGTGATTTGCATTTAGACATTAATAATATTTATGTGAATAGCGTAAACTTTAGCTTTAACCCATTCCAGTTTTTGCAGGGCTTGCAAAAAGCGGGTCTTGGTAAACGAATTGTCTATGCCCATATGGCAGGGCATTATCAAGAGGCACCAGATCTTATTATAGATACGCATGGCGAAGCGATTATTGAACCTGTATGGCAAATGTTAGCGCAAGCCTATACACAGTTTGGGGTGTTTCCAACACTATTAGAGCGTGATACGAATATTCCACCTTTGCAAACCCTTATCCAAGAGGTGGATAAGATTGCAACTTACCAAGCACTTGCATTAAAACAGGCGCAAGTGGCTTAAGCGTAAAACGCTTCAGGTTTCCTAGTCAAATGACCAAAGCCATGCCAAGTTTTCAAGCGTATCAACAACAGTTTACTGCATATGTACGCAATCCATCTGTGAATAAACCACCTGCTGGTGCTGCATTAAAACGCATGCGCGTTTATGCTGATATTGTGTTTAATAATATTGAAGCGTCAGTGGCGACATGTTATCCGGTATGCAAGCAGGTTTTAGGTAAACGCGCATGGAAAAAATTGGTGCGTGGATTTTTTTCTGAGCATGCGTCTAATACCCCAATTTTTAGAGAAATTCCTGCACAGTTTTTAAGTTATATTAATCAACAACCACAATTACCTGCTTATTTAGCGCAACTAGCTCATTATGAATGGGTTGAGCTAAGTGTTTCAATGTTCCCAGCAATCGTGCATGAGCTAGGTTCTGAAGCAAACTTATTGCTAGATTATCCAGTCATCAATCCAACCGCGGTATGCTTAAGTTATGACTACCCAGTACATCAAATTTCACCACGCATTAAACCCAGCCAAGCTTTAGCTGAGCCTATACATCTGCTGGTATTTAGAAACGTACTACATACAGTCAAGTTTGTAGAGATGAATGCTGTGACTGCCAATTTAATTCAACGTTTAATGTCTAAACCTCAAACAGGGCAAGGAGCACTAGAACAACTGGCCGATGAAATGGGGTTTGCCGAATACGCGCCAATTGTGAAATTTGGGGCGCAAATATTGGAAGATTTAAAACAACAAGGCGTTATTTTAGGTGCTGTAAAAACTCCTTAACTATTTCTGATATTATTCATAAAAAAAAGAATAATCGCCTTAAGTTCATAGAAATAAAGCCGATGATTAAGCAATCACTCATCGGCTTTTTTATTTATGCATGCTTTTTCAGACACTATTTTAGAGACTATTCAGTTAGTGACTTTGCCACAAGTCTATCTTAAGGTGAAAGAAACGGTTGAAGATGAAAATGCTTCGCTTAAAGATTTAGCACAATGCATCATGTATGACCCTGCATTAAGTGCGCAACTATTGCGCATGGCAAATTGCGCACTTTGGGCCCCTGCTAATAAAATTGAAACTATTTCCCGCGCACTTGATGTACTTGGCATGCGTCATGTGCATGATTTAGTGCTAGCAACCGCAGTGGCTTCGACCTTTAAAAAGATTGATACGCCTTATATTAATTTAGAAAAATTCTGGAAAAAAAGTGTATTCACGGCTATCGCCTGTGGTGCATTAGGAGAGCGTTGTGAATTAGTAGATGTACAACGCCCATTTGTAGAGGGCTTACTAAGTGATATTGGGCATATGGTGCTATACCATGCGTTTCCTGAAAAGTCTTTGCGTGCTCATGAGTTAGCAAATGGTGACTTAAATACGTTAATACAGTTGGAGCGCGAATTTATGGGCTGTGATTATGCTGAAGTTGGATCAATGCTAGCCCATCATTGGCGTTTGCCCGCTTGCTTTTCTGAAGTCATTGGGCATCAAAACAAACCGTATGATTGTGCTAAGCACGCATTTGAAGCTTCTATACTGCATATTGCTACTTGCTTGGCTTTTCAACGCTTTGAAAATGAAGCTATAGAGATTGAAACTGCGATTACCCCAAGTGTTTGGCAACATTTGAATCTTGATGCAAGTTGTTTAACTGATGTGGAAAGCGAAGCAAGCGAGAACATGAGCTCTGTATTGCAAATGGTGACCTAAGATGATGAAGATTGTAAATTCATCAATTAGCTTGCCATAACGTAACACGGTTTCTTCCCGCGTGTTTTGAAGCATAGAGCGCTTGGTCCGCATTCTCAATTAACACAGCTAAATCAGGCGTATGTTCTGACAGCATAGCTACACCAAAGCTAGACGTAATACGTATCTCTTGAGTACTTCTGATGGCTTGCCCAGCATGAGATTCAATTTCATTTCTGAGACGCTCAGCAACTGTCATTGCTAAACTTTCCGATGCGTTTTGTAGCAGAATGCAAAATTCTTCTCCCCCATAACGGCAAAGTAAATCTTCGGCACGTAGTCCACTAAACAAATTACGTGAGACTGCAATAATGACTTTATCACCTACTGCGTGCCCGTATTTATCGTTAAATTGCTTAAAGTGATCAATATCCGTCATGATACAGGCCAGAGATTGTTTCGATTTTGAAAACTCTGCAAATATTTTATCGGCTTGCTCAAAAAATGCGCGACGATTCATGCAGTTGGTCATCGGGTCGCGCGTCGCCAGTTTTAGCAACTCTTTGTTTTGGTTTTCAACTTCTTCTTTCGTTTTGCTGAGCTCTGCCATCGTTTCAACCAGCTCTTTATTGATACGGTCTATCTCGGTAACGTTATCAAACGTGGTTAAACATCCACGCACTTGCTGATTTGCGTCGAGAATTGGGGAGCAGTTAACCACGGTTTTAATGATTTGCCCATCTGGACGCTGAAACTCGGCATTCCAACCACTAATGGGCTCTTGCATTTCCATAGCTTTTATCCAAGGATAATTGCTTGCTTCGCCCTTAAAAGCAGATTTTAGCCAAGTAATGTCTTTGCCATGCTTGCCAAATAGTTTACTTTCTTTTTCTTCTGACCATTCGCGCAGTACCTTGTTAGCCAATACAACACGGCCTTCTTTATCTACCATCATGACTCCCTCACTAAAGGCATCATAGGCGGCGCGCACTCTATCGGGAATCACTGAATTAGGGTCTAAATAGCTGAATACTTTACCTAAGTAAAATGAATAGAGTGCAAAGCCACCAATCATGAGCAATCCTATTGCAACCACGGCAGGTTGTTTAAACCAATCAAGAAGCGTTTGGGGAGAGGTAGGTTTGAATGCAATTTCAAGGTCACCCCATACCTTATTACCTGAGTTCAGTTCTACTCGCACAAAATCTAAGGTAGATTTTGTTGTATTGATGGGTTTCCAAAATTGATTATGATTGCCAGATTGCAACACAATGCGCCCTTCTTTTTTGCGAATTGCAATTGAATAAATGCTGCTATCCCGATTAATGGCCTCATCTAAGGTTTTTTTTAAGGTTGTGGCATCCCCTGATTGCATTAATACTGCAGACTGTATGGCTAAATTTTCGCTGGTACGTTGACGCAAGTTTTTAAGCATATCTTGTTGGTCTGGCCAGATGCCTACCAAGATATCCATGATTAACAACCAAGCCAGAATAAGCGCGACAAGCCCAATACTAATGCGGGCAGCGGGTGAAATATTAAGTTTTGGTAAACGCATGTTGATGGTAATAGATCTATGTATCACTAACTCTGTTTGGATGATAACACGCTATCAACATCATCTTCTATGTCTGTATCTTCTGCATTTTCCATATCTGTGTCGTCTAACTCATCATCTTTGCCTAATATTGCAACTGGATCAAGATTTTTCCAGGCGGGTAGGGTAGCTAACACTGATGAGAATAATGCGCTATATTGCGCGGCCCAAGTGACTAGGCCAGCAGAAACTGCTGCGGTAGAAATCACCACTTTATTATTGACCAAAAATTGCATCGCTTCTTCGGTAGGTGTTTTTTCGTCTTCAAAAAAAGTGATATTTTCAAATTGAACACCACTTAGTGGATTAATGCCAATAAACAAGTTATTGCTATTTGATTTTAAGCCGCCAATGGTTTCCACTAGGTTGCTATCAAGTAGTTGAAAACTAAAATTGGCATTATTGAATACTCTAACGTTATTGCTTGTCACAACGCTTCGCTCAATTTTACTTGCAATAGTTTTAATTAATACAGTATTAGATTGCGCAATGCTCGGTTCTATATTTTCGGTTTTGGCTGAATTTACAACATCTAATGGCAAAGTATTATTATTTGCAACACTCGGCTCTTGTTTGGGTTGCGAATTATTTGGTACGGTATTATTGGTTGGTGAATTGGTATTATCATTATTATTTGGGGGAGTAGTACCGTTTCCGTTTGTGTCTTCACCTGGGATAAGATTAATAGGGATATCAACGGTGTCATTCACTGCATTGATTTCCATGGTAGCGATTGCCATGAGATTATTCGGCCCATCACTCATTTCATAACTAAAGCTCACCGCAGTATCATCATTGAGGGCTGGGGTATAAGTCCAAGTG
>CAYXGE010000036.1:10575-17708 GCA_964464435.1 uncultured Methylophilaceae bacterium | reverse complement strand
CGGGCGACGAGGTTCGAACTCGCGACATCTTGCTTGGAAGGCAAGTGCTCTACCAACTGAGCTACACCCGCGCGCCTTGTGTCTCCTAGCCAGATACATCTATCTGACAAACTACTTTTTACTGCCTATTTTGTTCCACACTGGTGGAGGGGGAAGGATTCGAACCTTCGTACTCTGAGAGAACGGATTTACAGTCCGTCGCCTTTAACCACTCGGCCACCCCTCCAAACTGAACCTGCAATTATGCTGACTTTTCGACAAGGTGTCAAATGAAATGTGCTTAATTGGGGAAATTGGTGCCGGATAACGGAATCGAACTGTTGACCTTCGCATTACAAGTGCGCTGCTCTACCAACTGAGCTAATCCGGCTTTTGAATCAAGAGGCGTTATTCTACTAAACTTTATTTATTTCACCAACTTTAAAATCGTTTTTTTATCATTATTTTTGTTATCTTTGTTTTTTTCTAATGCAGACTGCTGTTGGATATCATCAGTTTCTTTATTCGCGTCAATCACTTGGGGTAATTCTGGCTCAAAAAACATACCTTGCCCTGTCTCTCTCGCAAAAATTCCTTTTACCGATGCCATTGGGATATAAAGCGATTGAGCTACACCACCGAAGCGTGCTGAAAATGTAATGACATCATTTTCTAACATTAAATCTTTAGTTGCTGAGTAATTAATGTTAAGCACAATCTCTCCTTCTTTCACGTAGGCTAATGGCACACGTGTTTGTGAAGTCACCTGCACTAAAAGGTGCGGTGTAAAGCCATTATCTATGCACCATTCATGCAATGCACGCACTAGATAAGGCTTAGTAGAAATGGCTTCGCTCATACATTAATTATTTACGCATGGCTTTTTCAGATGGCGTCATTGCTTCTATATAGGCTGGGCGTGAGAAAATACGTTCAGCATACTTGAGTAAAGGCGCCGCTTGCTTTGGTAACTCAATACCATAATGACCTAAACGCCAAAGAAGTGGTGCGATTGCAACGTCTAACATGGAAAATTCGTCCCCTAAAATATATTGTTGACGAGCAAAAATTGGCACAATTTGCGTTAAATTATCGCTCACAATTTTTCTTGCCACTTGCATACGCGCCTCATCACCAGATTCCAAATCCGCAACATGGCTAAATAATTGCTCTTCAAAATTATGTAAGAACAAACGCGCACGTGCTCGCATCACTGGGTCTGCTGGCATAAGTTGTGGATGTGGAAAACGCTCATCGATATATTCATTAATAATGTTAGCTTGCTCCAACACCAAATCACGCTCTACTAATACAGGCACGGTGTTGTGCGGGTTAATTACTGCTAGATCTTCTGGTTTGTTTGATAAATCAACATCAATCACCTCAAAATCCATGCCTTTTTCAAAAAGCACAATGCGGCATCTATGGCTATATGGGTCGGTAGTGCCAGAATATAAAGTCATCATAATTTAGGTTATCCCTGTTATCTTCTAAAAATACTTAAAAACATCTTCGCTTAAAAACAAAACGGGAGATACGCCCATAGGGCACCTCCCGCGCATACTTAAAAATAGTTTAGTGTATGTCTTTCCAAAACTCTTTCTTGAGATAGTAACTGGCAACAAACAATACGCCTAAGAAAAGCAACACAATTAAACCAAGGTGTTTACGTTGATTTTGTGCAGGCTCTCCCATAAAAACCAAATAATTAACTAGATCTGCAATCGTGGCATCATATTCTGCTGGAGATAATTTGCCTGATTTAATCAATGTAATGGTATGGGTTTCATGGCCCTCTGCGTCTTTTTGAGCTTTTAGCACTTGCTCACCTTGCAACTCCCATAACACATGGGGCATACCCACATTTGCAAATGCGACGTTATTCCAACCAGTGGGCCTTGTTTCGTCCACATAAAAACCACGCAAATAAGTGTATAACCAATCTGCACTTCTTGAACGGGCAACCACGGTCAAATCAGGAGGTGCAGCTCCAAACCAAGCTTTGGCATCAGATTTATTAAGTGCGATTTTCATTTGATCGCCCACCTTTTCTGTACCAACTAACAGGTTTTCTTTAATTTGCTTTTCGCTTAAACCAATATCTTGCAAACGGTTAAAACGCATATAAGCCGCACTATGGCAATTGAGGCAATAATTGACAAATATTTTGGCACCACGTTGCAAAGAGGCCTGATTATTAGGGTCAATTGGCGCTTTATCAAGGTGCACGCTTTCGCTTGCCAATACAAAGGTTGGCACCAGCAACAATAGGGTAATGAGTAATTTTTTCATTATGCGGTCACTCTTTCTGGCACTGGCTTGGTTTGATCTTTTTTGGTGTACCATGGCATTAAGGCAAAAAATGCAAAGTAAATAGCGGTAAAAATACGCGCAACCACGGTTGCTCTGTCTGCGCCACCCACCAAGAATGTCGCTTTATCAAACTGACCCCACACATTTGATGGCTCAGTGCCCAAATAACCCAACACAATAAAGCTCACCACAAACGCTGCCAACCATTTCTTGTACAGGGCACCACGGTAGCGAATCGATTTAACGGGACTCTTATCTAACCAAGGCAAGAACGCAAAGGCAACGACCGACAAGCCCATGGCAGCAACTCCTGGGAATTGCGAGTTTAGGATTGGTGGAATTGCCCGCAAAATAGAGTAGTAAGGGGTAAAGTACCAAACAGGCGCAATGTGTGCGGGTGTTTTAAGTGGATCAGCCGGAATGAAATTATTGGCCTCCAAGAAATAACCACCCATTTCTGGCGCAAAGAAGATAATGGCTGAAAAGACAATCAAGAAAACTGACACACCGACAATATCTTTCACCGTGTAGTAAGGGTGAAAAGGGATGCCGTCAAGAGGAATGTGTGTAACAGGGTCTTTGTTTTTCTTAATTTCAACTCCATCTGGGTTGTTAGACCCCACTTCATGCAATGCAATAATATGCGCCGCTACTAAGCCCAACAAAACCAAGGGCAGAGCAATTACGTGGAACGCAAAAAAACGGTTTAAGGTTGCATCAGATACGGTGTAATCACCACGTAACCACAAAGAAATATCTGGGCCAATAAAAGGGATTGAAGTAAATAAGTTAATAATTACTTGTGCGCCCCAGTAGGACATTTGACCCCATGGCAATAGGTAGCCAAAAAAAGCTTCACCCATGAGCACCAAGAAAATGCCAACGCCAAACAGCCAAATGAGCTCACGCGGCGTGCGATAAGAGCCATAAATCAAGCCACGGAACATATGCAAATACACCACCACAAAGAACATGGAAGCGCCTGTAGAGTGCATGTAACGAATGAGCCATCCCCATGATACATCGCGCATAATGTATTCTACAGAAGCAAACGCTAGTTCTGCGTCTGGCTTATAGTTCATGGTTAAAAAGATACCGGTTAAAATTTGAATCACCAGCACCAACAACGCTAATGAACCGAAGAAATACCAAAAGTTAAAGTTTTTTGGGGCATAGTATTCGGTAAGATGCGCTTTAATATTTGAGGTTAATGGGAAACGCTCATCCACCCAACCTAAAACATCAGTTGCTATTTTTTGCAAGCCATTACTCATTATGCCACCCCTTTATCATCTTGACCTACCAGCAGAATCGCATCACTGAGGTACTTATGCGGAGGCACTTCTAAGTTTATAGGCGCAGGCGAACCCTTGTACACACGACCTGCCAAATCAAATTTTGAGCCGTGACATGGACAGAAGAAGCCACCTGTCCATTCCGCACCCATATCACCACCAGGTTGCAACTTAGGTGAAGGTGAACAACCTAAGTGCGTACAAATACCCACCATTACCACTAGATTAGGTTTAATTGAGCGCGTAGCATTTTGACAATATTCAGGTTGTTGCGTCACTACTTCAAGCTTAGGGTCTGTGAGCTGATCATCATGCTTAGACAATGATTCTGTCATTTCTTTGGTCAAATTAACAATCCAAACTGGCTTACTGCGCCATTCAACTGTAATCATTGCCCCAGGCTCAATCTTGCTTACATCTACCTCAACAGGCGCACCTGCTGCTTTAGCACGCTCACTAGGAAGCATACTAGTTACAAATGGAACGGCTACAGCCGCGGCCCCCAGACCGCCAACCACTGAAGTCGCTGCAATTAAGAAGCGTCTTTTACTTGGGTCAGTTGCCGTAGTACTAAACGCTAATGTATCTGTCTTTTTATTTGCCATCTCACACCCTTAAACTTAAGGCGATTTCATCATTAAAACGTACATCTCAGAAGCAAAATGTGTACGTACTTATCTTATTAAAACAATATTTGTATGAAGTTAAAGCTAGAAATAAAACCATTTTAACTCTGCTATTCTACAACTTTACAACCAAAACTTAAACTGAAATCCGCATTTAAGCCATGAATTACGTCGATTACACTGGATTATCGATATCAATATATTGATGTTTTATCCCAAATTTTTGTGCTAAATGCTGACCAAGCGCCTGCACGCCATATCGTTCCGTCGCATGGTGTCCAGCTGCAATATAGGCAACGCCTGATTCACGCGCAATATGCACTGTTTGCTCAGAAATTTCACCGCTAATAAAAACATCCGCGCCCATTTCTACAGCAACCTCAATGTACTGTTGCGCCGCCCCTGTACACCAAGCAATTTGTTTTACAGATTTAGTTAACTCACCTATGACTAAGGTTTTTCGCAATAGTTTTTCACTTAGAGTATTTGCAAAAAAATTTAATTCTTGCGCATTATTTAACTCACCCATAGCAACGATATTTTGCTCTCCACCCCATTGTTTAATATTGATTTGCATCAAATCACCCAGTTGTGCGTTGTTACCCAAAGCGGTATGCGCATCTAAGGGCAAATGATAGGCGAGTAGATTTAAGTCATGTTCAAGCAAAAATTTAATACGTTCGCGTTTCAGGCCAATGACACGCGAATCCTCACTTTTCCAAAAGTATCCATGATGTACCAATATGGCGTCTGCATTGGCAGCTTGCGCTGCTTTGAGAAGCGCCATGCTTGCAGTAACCCCTGACACAATTTTTTTAATTTCAGTTCTACCTGAAACTTGCAAACCATTTGGACAATAGTCTTTGAATCGCGCTATTTGAAGCAATTCTGCTGTATAATCAGTGAGTTCATTAATATTCATAGGGTATCTTTTCTGTTTTATGCGTAAACTTTGGCTTATTTTTGCACAAACTGTGACCATTAGTCTCGCAGCTTTATTTGTTATAAGAAGTTTTTATCCGCAACTGTTGAATAATGCAGGGTTAACCTCGGCTAACTATGCTAAGTCTGAACCGCAAATAGTCATTAAACAAGCAGAGTCGCAACCAGCGCCAGCGCCACTTGGTTCCTACAGCGTTGCAGCCAAAAAAGCGATGCCTTCTGTCGTCAATATTTTTACGAGCAAGAAAAACACCATACGCCAACAGCATCCATTTATGGATGACCCGATGTTTAAACACTTTTTTGGCGACCAAGATAACGAAGCTAAACCAGACAACAGTTTAGGTTCTGGGGTCATTGTGAGTAGTGAAGGTTACATTCTTACCAATAACCATGTGGTAGAGGCCGCCGATGAAATTGAAGTCGCGCTTGCCGATGGGCGTACCTTCCCCGCAACCGTTGTAGGCACTGACCCTGAAACAGATTTAGCCGTGCTCAAGGTTAACATTAAAGACTTACCCGCCATTACCTTTTCACCTATTGAAAAACATCAAGTGGGCGATGTCGTTCTCGCCATAGGCAATCCTTTTGGCGTGGGGCAGACCGTCACTCAAGGCATTATCAGCGCTTTTGGCAGAAGCCATTTAGGGATTAATACTTTTGAAAATTTCATTCAAACCGACGCTTCAATTAATCCAGGTAACTCAGGTGGCGCGCTGGTAGACAATGAAGGCAACCTTGTGGGTATCAACAGCGCTATCTATTCACAAAGCGGCGGCTCAATGGGTATCGGCTTCGCCATACCCTCTAATCTGGCGCAACAAGTAATGGAACAAATTATTAGCCAAGGTAGTGTTACTCGTGGTTGGGTGGGGATTGAAGCGCAAGACATTAACCCACAACTCGCTGAGTCGTTTAAGCTTAACCAAGAGAAAGGCGCTTTAATTGCTGGGGTTTTACAAGATAGCCCGGCACATAAGGGTGGTTTACGTGCAGGTGATGTACTCATTAAAATTAATGGAATAGAAGTTGAAGACAGCTCAAAAATGCTCAATTTGATTGCGGGCTTAAAACCGCAAACCGAAGCTAAGCTCACCGTGATTAGAAATCAAAAAGAAATTGATGTAAGCATATTAATTGGTAAGCGCCCAAAACCGATTAGAAGACAAGAATAATGATTTTACTTAATAAAATTTACGTTTTTTAACGTAATATTCAAGGCTGTAACACAATATAGTTTTATGATGCTTAAAACATAAAATAATTAAGGATTTTGTGCGCTATTGCAATGTTGCCTTTGTGAGTAAAACTAAATATCCGTTAAGTGATACTGAACTCGACGATATTATTGTATCGGCTCGCGCAAACAACCAAAAATTAGGGGTGACTGGTATTTTGCTATACCATCACAACACCTTTTTTGAATTTTTTGAAGGCCATGTAGATAGTGTTAATGCAGTTTATGCACGTATTAAAGCCTCTAGAAAGCACCATCATATTATTGAAGTGGCAAGAGGAACCTCAAAAACACCCTATTTCGAGCAGTGGTCTATGGGCTTTAGCTACCCGCCTAAAACTGAGATTCAAAAATCCACACATGCTATTTGGTGTAGTAATATTCTACGCACAAGAAAACATAGTCGCTATTGCAAAGGTTTGCAGATGTTGCTGGAATTTTGGGGCAAACTGGCGCAAGACCATGTTGCATAAAACAAGCTTAGCCTTATAATCAGTCATTAAAGTGTAAATTAATGTTATGTCTTTACTTGGTTCAATATTAATAAGTAAAGTATTTGTCATATCAAAAACATTCGTTTACATTGTTTTATTTATCTAAATTCTCATCACTAATTCAAACATCAAATAATTTTCTTTATTCTGCTAGCAATATAAACTTGACAATAGCATCTGTTAAGCGCACTGTAAGCTTATGATTCATAAAGGTGATTGATATGCCATATCAACACATTGCTTATGT
>CAYXGE010000036.1:0-10475 GCA_964464435.1 uncultured Methylophilaceae bacterium | reverse complement strand
ATGCTGATGAAATTTTGGAATAATTTAGCTATTAAGTCTTAATTAAAGTCTTAATTTATGCCTTTAACCAGCGAGCGATATCCATTGCAAAATACGTCAGCACACCATCTGCCCCAGCGCGTTTAAACCCTAGCATTGCTTCTAGCACACAGGCTTTTTCATCCAGCCAGCCGTTTTGCGCAGCGGCTTTGAGCATGGCGTATTCGCCACTCACATGATAAGCAAAGGTTGGCACTCCAAACTCTTGTTTGACGCGGCTGACAATATCTAAATAGGGCATACCAGGCTTAACCATCACCATATCTGCACCTTCTTCAATATCTAAAGCCACTTCTTTAATGGCCTCATCTGAATTGGCAGGGTCCATTTGGTAATTATATTTGTTGCCTTTACCTAAGTTGGCTGAAGATCCAACGGCATCTCTAAATGGGCCGTAAAACGCGCTGGCATATTTGGCGGAGTAAGCGAGAATTTTAGTGTGAATAAAGCCAGCGTCTTCTAAGGCATCGCGAATCGCGCCAATCCGCCCGTCCATCATATCACTTGGTGCAACTACATCCGCGCCTGATGATGCATGACACAACGCTTGTTTGACTAGCACTTCAACAGTTTCATCATTGAGTACGTAGCCTGTGTCATCAATTAAGCCATCTTGCCCATGCGTAGTATAGGGATCCAATGCAATATCTGTAATTACCCCCAACTCTGGAAATGCCTGCTTAAGCGCCTTAACCGTGCGCGGAACTAAACCGTTAGGGTTGTAGGCTTCTGCTGCATCTAAACTTTTAAATGCTTGCGGTACCACTGGAAAAATTGCCAATGCAGGAATACCTAACTTAACACATTCAGCCGCTGTTTTAAGTAACACATCTAGGCTTTGGCGCTGAACGCCAGGCATGGATTTGACCTCTTCTATAGTATTTTCACCTTCTAATACAAATACTGGGTAGATTAAATCATTGGTCGTCAGTACATTTTCACGCATTAGGCGACGCGAAAACTCGTCTTTACGCATACGGCGCGGGCGGATTGCTAAAAATTGATTGGTCATAACTACCTCGTCTACTATATTTTCCTAAACGCTATGAAGCGCTTGGCAGAGGGGCGAACACATTACAAGTTGTAAGGCAAGCCCTGACAAACAACGCGATTTGACACACTCATGAAAATACTCGCAAGAGCTCGGCACCTGGGTCTTCTTGCCGCATAAATGCCTCTCCTACTAAAAAGCCATGCACATTATTGCTACGCATTAACGCAACATCTTCAGCAGTAAAAATGCCTGACTCGGTAATCACAAAACGGTCTTCAGGCAGTTTTTCTAGTAAGTCTAAAGTGGTTTGTAAGGTGACATCAAATGTGCGCAAGTTACGGTTATTTATGCCTATTAGCGGTGTTTCTAGTTGCAAGGCCAGCGTTAATTCTTCCGCGTTATGCACTTCCACCAATACTGCCATGCCCAAATCATGGGCCACTTCTTCTAAGGCTTGCATTTGTTCAAGTTCAAGCGCAGCGACAATCAGCAAAATACAGTCTGCTCCCATGGCGCGTGCCTCATACACTTGATATGGGTCTATCATAAAGTCTTTACGCAATACGGGCAGTTTGCATGCCTTACGTGCTTGTTTTAAATAGTCTGCCGAACCTTGAAAATATTGTTCATCGGTCAGCACTGAAAGACAAGCAGCCCCCGCTTTTTCATAGCTTTTAGCAATTTCTGCTGGGTTAAAATTTTCACGAATGACACCTTTTGATGGGCTTGCCTTTTTAATTTCCGCTATCACCGCTGGTTGATCTGCATCTACTTTTTTAACAATATTACCTACAAAGTCGCGCGGGTCCGGCTGACTATGCGCTTCTGCCATCATTTGGTCAAATGACTTGATGGCTTTTGCTTTGGCAATTTCTTCGCGCTTGGTGGCTAGTATTTTATTAAGTATATCTGACATAATTATTGATAAGTCTTTCCGTTAAGTATAATCCAGCCACCTGCTTGTTGCCCCTTTGGGTCGTGATGTGTCCAGTGCATCACCCCACCTTTAGGATTGTAAACGTATTCGCCCCTAAAGCTAATGGTATCGCCCACTTTTAAGTCATCTATGCGCGGTGCAAGGTCTATATTGTGGGCAAATAGTAAGGTTTTACCATTGCTAATGCTGACCAAAAACTTTTGGTGACGCGCACCTTTATTGTCATCTGCCAATAATTTTACTACTTCGCCTTGCCCTTCTAACCAAACATCCGATAGTTTACGCGCATAGGCATCTTCTAGTGCATTTGAGCTGGTAAGCGCAACTGGCTCTGCTTTGACTTGTGTTGACTCAGCGCGACAGCCAATCAATACAAGAACGATGGCTAAGACCAATATTCTTAACATTTGGTATTACGACCTTGAGGAAAAAAGTCACGTATATCTGCCACAATCGGTTGTGTTTTTGCAGGCAACATATGGTAAGCCTGCTCTAAAGGTTGAATGTTTGGACGTGGGATTTCCGCTTCTGGCCTTTGCCAGTTTTCATGTAAACACCAGTAGTTGTCTTGATCAAAATTCATATGCATTCTACAAGTGAGCGGCCTTACTTCATAAATTGAACACTCGCCATTGGCCAAAAACGGACAAGGTGTATGGCTACCAAAACTAGTAATATCAGGTCGCTTGCTTTGCTTTACTGTAACTGCTTTAACGCCTATGCCTTGAGCGATAAACTGCGCCTCAAACTCAGTAATAGGCACTGAAACATGACAGCAATGGCCGCACCCACGGGCGCATGCGGCAAATTTTCCTGCGTAGTCAAATATTTTATCTGCGGTATTTAATACTTCTTTTAACTTGATGATAGGCCGCGCATTCATGCGCTGTATTTTTTGCGGCAAAGCAACCACCTGTGCCTTGATTTCTGGTGGCACCGTACTAAAAAACTCATCCATTTTGACATTTGCGTAAGCGCGCGTTTCGGCGGGTGTACGTGTTGCCATTGCCTAACCTTACATAGAAATCTTTACCAATTGCCCCAATTTTTCTTTGGCGGCACCGCTATCAATCACTTCTGCTGCTTTTAAAATGCCTGCTTGCAGACTATCAACCAAACCTGCAACATAAATGGCCGCCCCTGCATTGAGTAAAACAATATCACGTGCCGCGCCATGCTTACCAGCGAGCACATCTAAAATCATGGCTTTTGATTGCTCTGCGTTTTGAATTTGTATGGCACTCAACGCATGCGTTTGCATACCAAACTGGCTGGGGTTGACCGTATATTCAGTCACTTTTCCATCTTTTAGTTCGGCAATGTAAGTATCACCCGTAAAGGAGATTTCATCCATGCCATCGGCGCCATGCACCACCATCACGTGCTCAGAACCCAGCTTTTGTAACACTTGCGCAAGCTTAGTTGTTAAGGTTTGATCAAACACACCCATCACTTGGCGCTTGGCACTAGCAGGGTTGGTAAGCGGACCTAGCAAATTAAATAGTGTGCGCACACCTAACTCTTTGCGCACTGGCGCGGCGTGTTTCATTGCACTATGATGATTGGGCGCGAACATAAAGCCTATGCCAATTTCAGCTACACTTTGCGCTACCTCTTGCGGTGTTTTATTCACATTCACGCCCAAAGCCTCAAGCACATCGGCACTGCCGCAGGTGCTAGAAACAGACCGTCCGCCATGTTTAGCGACTTTAGCGCCAGCAGCAGCTGCCACAAAAGCAGATACGGTTGAAACGTTAAAGGTTTGTATGCCATCACCGCCAGTACCACAAGTATCTACCAAATGGGTTTTATTTTGAATCTCAACCTTGGTAGATAGTTGACGCATCACCGTTGCAGCAGCCGCAATTTCATCAACAGTTTCACCTTTCATGCGCAAGGCAATTAATAAAGCTGAAATTTGCACGGGGCTTAGTTCGCCGCTCATGACTTGTTGCATCACTTGCAACATTTGCGCATGCGACAAATCTTGTCGATTGAGCAGTTGGTTGAGCGCCTCTTTAAACATGACTAATAGGCTTTTAAGAAGTTGTTAAGTAAATCATGCCCATACTCGGTAAGTATAGACTCCGGGTGGAACTGTACGCCTTCAACCGCCAGCGTTTTATGTTTTACGCCCATAATTTCACCGTCATCTGTCCAAGCTGTGATTTCCAAACAATCAGGGATAGTTTCACGCTCAATCACTAGAGAATGGTAGCGCGTTGCGGTGTAAGGGTTGGGTAAATCTTTAAAAACGCCTTTGCTAGTATGATGAATAAGCGAAGTTTTACCATGCATGAGCGTTTTAGCTTTGATGATTTTACCGCCAAAGGCTTGGCCGATACTTTGATGCCCCAAGCACACACCAAGCAATGGAATTTTACCTGCAAACTCATGAATCAACGGCACGGAAATGCCCGCCTCATTTGGTGTACAAGGGCCAGGAGAAATCACAATTTTTTCTGGTTTCATGGCATGAATTTGTGCCAGCGTAATTTCATCATTACGATGCACATGCACATCTTGACCCAACTCACCAAAATACTGCACAAGGTTGTAGGTGAATGAATCATAGTTATCTATCATCAGTAACATGGTTACACCTTACTTTCAGCATGAAATCCAGTATCTAAACCTGCCAACACCAATTCTGCCGCACGAATTACCGCGCGGGCTTTATTTTGCGTTTCATCCCATTCGCTTTGCGGCACAGAGTCTGCCACGATGCCAGCACCTGCCTGCACGTAAAGCGTTTTATCTTTAATCACGGCGGTACGAATCGCAATGGCTACGTCCATATCTCCATTAAAACCCAAATAACCTACGGCACCTGCGTAAATGCCGCGCTTGCTTGGCTCTAATTCATCAATAATTTCCATAGCACGCACTTTAGGTGCGCCAGATACTGTTCCTGCAGGAAAAGTAGCTTTTATCACATCAATCGCATCCATACCTGGCTTGAGTTTACCTTCTACGTTAGAGACAATATGCATGACGTGTGAATAGCGTTCTATCACCATATTATCAGTAACTTTGACTGACCCTGTGACTGCAACGCGACCAACGTCATTTCGGCCTAAATCCATCAATTGCACATGCTCAGCACGTTCTTTGGGGTCTGCCAATAATTCAGTGGCCAATTCAATATCTTGCTCACGTGTTTTGCCACGTGGACGTGTACCTGCAATTGGTCTCGCCGTGACGGTATCATCTTCCAGTCTTACCAAAATCTCTGGCGATGCGCCAACTACGTGATGGTCGCCCATATCGTAATAAAACATATACGGTGAGGGATTTAAGCTGCGCAAAGCACGATAGAGTGAAAGTGGCGATGCTTCAAATGGTTGTGACATGCGTTGCGCGAGCACCACTTGCATGATGTCGCCTTCAAGAATATAGTTTTGCGCTTTAAGCACCGCCGTTTTAAAGTTATCTTCGCCAAACTCAGATACGGCTTGTACAGGTGAGTACGCTTTTGCCTCTGGAATACTCACAGAGCTTCGTAATTGCTTAATTAAATTTTGCAAACGTAGTTGCGCCAGTTGATATGCATTTTCTTGCGCAGGGTCTGCGTAGACAATTAAATATAGCTTGCCCGATAGATTGTCCATCACCGCCAGCTCTTCAGACACCATGAGCAAAATATCAGGCACGCCTAGCGCATCGGTTTTTGCATGTTGGTTTTTGGCTAAGCGTGGCTCAATATACTTAATGGTTTCATAACCAAAATAACCTGCCAAACCGCCAGTAAAACGTGGCAAACCTTTGTAAGGTGGTGTTTTAAAACGCGCTTGGTAAGCCTTAACAAAATCAAGCGGATTTAACTGATTGTTTTGTTCAATGACTTGCTGACCTTGTATGACTTGTATGGTGCTCCCACGTACTTCAATGCGAGTTTTAGCTGGCAAACCTATGATGGAGTAGCGTCCAAATCGCTCACCACCCTGCACTGACTCCAGTAAGTAAGAGTAAGGTTGATTGGCAAGTTTTAGATATAAAGAAAGCGGGGTGTCTAAATCGGCAAAAGTCTCAACCACGAGTGGAATGCGGTTGTAGCCTTGCTCTGCAAGACCGTTAAATTCATTAAGTGTGATTGTGTGTAACATAAAATTCCCAAGTATTTTAGATGCAAAAAAGCGCCACGCCTATGCGTAGCGGGCAAGGTGGTTTATCGCCACCATCGCCAACTTAACTGCCTCGTCTTGCCTTGGGAACTCATGATGCTACTAGATTAGACCGTTGCTAATGACTTACGCAACTCACCCACAATGGTGTCATAGCGGTTAGGGTCAGTATCTTTACCAGCGCCAAACACTGCTGAACCAGCCACAAAGGTATCAGCCCCTGCGCGAGCAATTTCAGCAATATTCGCCGCATTTACGCCGCCATCAACTTCTAACCAGATTTCACGGCCTGTTTTTTCCATGTAAGCATCAATTTTTGCACGTGCTAAACGTAATTTATTGAGAGTTTCAGGAATAAATTTTTGACCACCAAAGCCTGGGTTTACAGACATCAACAACACCATATCCACTTTATCCATGACGTGGTCTAAGTAGTGCAATGGTGTGGCTGGGTTAAACACCAAACCTGATTTACAGCCGTTGTCACGCACCAAAGCTAGGCTGCGGTCAATGTGCTCTGAAGCCTCAGGGTGAAACGTAATAATATTGGCACCTGCTTTTGCAAAGTCAGGAATAATGCGGTCTACAGGTTTAACCATTAAATGCACGTCAATTAATGCACCTACATTTTTTGAAATGTCACGAATTGCATCACATACCAAAGGACCAATCGTCAGGTTTGGAACATAATGATTATCCATCACGTCAAAGTGAACGATATCGGTACCAGATTTAATCACGTCAGTGATTTCTTGACCTAGTTTTGCAAAGTTTGCAGAAAGAATACTCGGAGCGATTCTGAATTGTTTAGCCATAATTTTATAAATGCGTGATAAAAATAGTTATTTTAACCGCAAACCGCATTTTATTAACAGTCTCATACTGAAAAAGTTGCTTATGCGTCTGCAATGACGGAAAATTACGAAATGCATTTATTCACGGTAGGTGTTAACCACACCACTGCCCCACTTTCCATACGCGAGCATGTTGCCTTTCAACAAGAAACATTAGGCACAGCGCTTCGTGATTTAACCACGCACGGGGTGCGTGAAGCCGCTATTTTATCCACTTGCAACCGCACAGAGCTTTATTGCCATACCGAACACCCTGAGCAAGCCTTGCAATGGTTAGCACATTACCACAAGCTTAACCCAGACAATATTCAGCCTTACGCCTATACATTACCTAGCCATGAATCAGTTAAACATGCGTTTAGGGTGGCCTCTGGGCTAGATTCTATGGTGTTGGGCGAGCCGCAAATTTTAGGGCAAATGAAGCAAGCGGTAAAAATTGCAGAAAGCGCTGGCACCCTTGGTACGTTACTACATAAATTATTTCAGCGTACTTTTGCAGTTGCAAAAGAAGTGCGCACTACTACAGATATTGGCGCTAGCTCTATTTCCATGGCGGCAGCATCAGTGAGGCTTTCGCAACGTATTTATGGCAATTTAAACGCACAAAAAATATTGTTTATTGGCGCAGGTGAAATGATAGAGCTTTGTGCAGAGCATTTTATGGCACAAAAACCAGCATCGGCCACCGTTGCCAACCGTACCCTAGAGCGTGGTGAGGCGCTCGCCCAACGCATAGGCGCAAATAGCATGCTGTTATCAGATATTCCTGAGCGCTTAAGTGAGTTTGATATTGTGGTCACCTGCACCGCTAGCCAGTTGCCGATTGTAGGCTTAGGCATGGTAGAACGCGCCATTAAGGCACGCAAACACCGCCCCATGTTTATGGTGGATTTAGCTGTTCCGCGTGATATTGAACCTGAAGTTGCCGACTTAGATGACGTGTATTTGTATACGGTGGATGATTTATCCAAAGTGGTTCAAGAAGGCTTGGGCAACCGCCAACAAGCGGCAGCAGAAGCTGAGCAAATTATCAGCATGCGGGTAGACCATTTTATGCAATGGCTTAAAACGCGCGAGGCAGTGCCCACCATACGCGCCCTGCGCGACCAAGCTGAACAACTACGCCTTGCAGAACTAGACAAAGCACACAAACTGCTACAAAAAGGGGCAGACCCTAAAGAAGTGCTGGAAGCACTGAGCAACGGCTTAACCAACAAATTACTGCATGCCCCCAGCCATGCGCTCAACCAAACGCATGGTGAAGAACACCATCAACTAGAAACGCTGTTACGCCAGCTTTATAATATCAATCATTAAATTTAAAAATAAGCCATGAAACCTTCCATTCTCCAAAAACTTGCCAACCTGAGTGACCGCCTAGACGAGCTTAATCGCCTCATGGCCTCAGAAGACATCACCAGCAATATGGACAACTACCGCAAAATCTCTCGCGAACACGCTGAGATTACGCCCATTGTTGAGCAATACCATATTTACACACAAACTGAGGCAGATATTAAAGAAGCGCACGCCATGCTGAGCGACCCTGAGATGAAAGAGTTTGCGCAAGAAGAAATAGAAAACGGCAAAAAGAAGCTTGAAGAAGTGGCGCTAGAACTGCAAAAACTGCTGTTACCTAAAGACCCTAACGATGAAAAAAACATCATTTTAGAAATCCGTGCAGGTACAGGTGGTGACGAATCTGGCTTATTTGCTGGTGATTTATTTAGAATGTATAGCCGTTACGCAGAGCGCCAACGCTGGAAAGTAGAAGTCTTGAGTGCCAATGAAGGCGAAGTGGGCGGCTACAAAGAAATTATTGCTAAGATTGAAGGCTATGGCGCGTACTCAAAAATGAAATTTGAAAGTGGCGGCCACCGCGTACAACGTGTGCCTGACACTGAAACGCAAGGGCGCATTCACACCAGCGCGTGTACCGTGGCTATTTTGCCAGAGGTAGATGAAGTGTCTGACGTAGTAATTAACCCTGCGGACATACGTATTGATACCTTCCGCGCCAGTGGTGCGGGTGGCCAACACATTAACAAAACTGACTCTGCGGTGCGCATTACCCACATGCCCACAGGCATTGTGGTGGAATGCCAAGATGGCCGCAGCCAACACAGCAACAAAGCGCAAGCTATGATGGTGCTGGCGGCACGTATTAAAGCCAAGCAAGTAGACGAACAAAATAGCAAAATCGCCAGTGAGCGCCGCAATTTAATTGGCTCAGGCGACCGCAGCGAAAGAATCAGAACCTACAATTACCCACAAGGCCGCATCACCGACCACCGCATTAACTTAACTTTGTACAAAATTGACGCGATTACCGAAGGTGATATGGACGAGTTGATTAATGCATTGGCGACAGAACATCAGGCGGATTTGTTGGCGACGTTGGGTGAGGATAACTAGTTATTGATTACAATTACTTAATTTACACATTTTGGAATTTATAGGGAATATCATGTCCGTTGCCAATTCTTTGAAAAGCCTTGTTGCTCCCGTTGCCCTCACCGTTGCTTTTAGCGGCGCAGTCACCGATGCCCACGCGCTGGATTTCGGTTGCCGCGACAAGGAACAAGTAAAACAAGAATTAATGGCAGAAAACCAGGTGCCCGTGGTGCGGTTTTACTCTGATGCGACCTTAACAAACAAATCTGACTTTCAAGAAACATTTTTTACCATGAACCCACAAACCCGTGAGGGGTATCGTATGGTTCGTGGATTTGATGCACTGAACGGGAAAATGTGCATTACTAGTAAATTTACCGATGTGCGTTTGTATAACCCACAAAGCCTTGACCAACGCGCCTATCTGGATGCCGCCGATGCCGATACAAAAGGGACAGGGATTAATAATCTTATTTATGGGTCATCAGTAAATCGTGGTGAGAATGCAATGTTCCGCGCATCCGAATATTCCCCGATTTTAAAATCCACCCGTATGACCTATATCGTTGCCAACCCGCTCAAGGGAAATGAAGGTGCTGTTTTCTCAGCATCCGTTGAAGGTAAATACATTGAGAAGTTTACCAAAAAGATACCCAATGCACAAAGCGGTTACGCCAATGTTGACCATGGGGCGATATTTACCCCAGCCGGACAAGAAGTTGCTGACCAACAAGCAGCAAAACCACAATAATTTAGCTGGAGCAGTAGCAAGCTTAGGACGGAAAAGTGAGACGTATTCCGCCGAATGAAAGCCTTTAAAATCACATACGGCGGATAACGCTTTGCTCATCCGCCCTACAAAATCTAACGCCAAGCGATATAATCGCATTCAATGATAAACGTTCAAACCATCAAAACCGCACTCACTTCCTCTGCTGTGCTTTTAAACACGGAGGAAGCCTTGTTGGAATCTCAACTACTGTTGCAACATGTGTTGAATGTAAACCGCGCTTGGTTGATTGCACATGAAAACGATGCCCTAGAGCCCAATATCCATGCGGTGTTTGAGGCATTGCTTGAACGGCGCATTAATGGCGAGCCGATTGCTTATATATTGGGTTATCGCGAGTTTT
>CAYXGE010000035.1:12257-18473 GCA_964464435.1 uncultured Methylophilaceae bacterium | reverse complement strand
GATGAAAGTTTAAATGTAAGATAAACGCAGGCTTTTCTGACAACTTCAGCACTTTCACTTAAAATACCTGTCAGGCAACTGACAGGTATTTTTTATGGGTAATATTTTTTTGGTCGGCCTCATGGGGGCAGGAAAAACCACTGTAGGTCGCATGCTGGCAAAGCACTTAGATTTAGTGTTTTATGATAGTGACGTTGAAATAGAAAAACGAACCGGAGTAAAAATCCCCGTCATTTTTGAGCTAGAAGGCGAGGCAGGTTTTAGAAAGCGTGAAGTGGCGGTAATAGAAGAGCTAAGTAAACTACAAAATATTGTATTGGCAACTGGCGGTGGTGCAGTACTAAGCGAAACGACGCGAAAAAATCTTAAACAAAATGGAACAACAATCTACCTTAGAGCAAATGTACATGAGTTATGGAATCGCACTAGAAACGATAAGAATAGACCATTATTGCAAACACCAGACCCTAAAAAGCGTTTAGAAGAGTTATATCAAGTTCGTGACCCTTTATACCAACAAGTAGCATCACTAGTTGTGGATACTGGTGGACAGCCCGTAAGTACATTGGTACATCATATAGAGCAAAAATTAGTCAACATTGTATAAAATATTAAGCATGAATCCATCCTCATTCCAAACATTAGAAGTTAGCCTAGGTGAGCGCAGTTATCCTATACACATAGGCAGCTGTTTAATTGACAAAGCAGATTTGATATTGCCTCACTTAAAAAGAAAAAGTGTAGCTATAGTCACTAATACAACAGTAGCGCCACTTTATTTAGAGAAAATAGCTTCTGCATTACGCCAAGCTGGTGTTAAGGTCATTGAAATTGTGTTACCAGATGGTGAGTCCTATAAAAATGCAGAAACGCTCAATTTAATCTATGACGCACTATTAAAACATCGCGCAGAACGTTCAACGACTTTAATAGCGCTTGGCGGAGGTGTCATAGGTGATTTAACAGGCTATGCTGCGGCTACCTATTTACGTGGTGTGCCATTTATACAAATTCCAACGACTCTGCTTGCGCAAGTGGATTCTTCTGTGGGCGGTAAAACAGGGATTAATCATCCGCTAGGTAAAAATATGATTGGTGCGTTTTATCAGCCACAATTGGTATTGGCTGATATTTCTACCCTGCAAACATTACCTAAGCGCGAGTTGGCTGCTGGTATTGCTGAGGTGATTAAATACGGTTTGATTCGTGACCCAGACTTTTTTCTATGGCTAGAGCGCAATATTGCTTTATTAAATAGCTTAGATGAAGCGGTTACAAGCTATGCGGTGTATCGTTCATGCAAAAATAAAGCTGAGGTGGTGGCTGCGGATGAGCACGAGGCGGGTGAGCGTGCTTTACTCAACTTGGGGCATACCTTTGGGCATGCCATTGAAAATGCGATGGGTTATGGTGTATGGCTTCATGGCGAAGCAGTAGCAGCAGGCACCATGATGGCAGCAGATTTATCTAAACGATTGGGTTGGATAACGCAAGCCGATGTTGATAGGACGCATGCATTATTTGTTGCGGCCAATTTGCCAATAAAAGCACCATCACTTGGGGTTGAGCGCTACCTTGAGCTGATGGGCTTAGATAAAAAAGTAGAAGATGGAAAAATCCGTTTAATTTTACTAAAAGGCATAGGTAAATCCGTTATTACCAGTGATTATGATGCGGGTTTACTCAAAGAAACCCTCGCAGTTTAGCCATGACAGCACTTGCCAAATACGCAGCAAACCCTGAGTTATCTCGCGGCCGAAAATATCAAGAAACAGCACCACAAAAGCGTAACGAATTTCAACGTGACCGTGACCGAATTATTCATTCTAGCGCTTTTAGACGCTTAGAATATAAAACTCAGGTGTTTGTGAATCATGAAGGTGATTTGTTTCGCACGCGCCTGACGCATAGTTTAGAAGTCGCGCAAATTGGTCGAGCTATTGCCAGAAATCTCAATCTTCATGAAGATTTAGTTGAAGGTATAGCGTTGGCTCATGATTTAGGCCACACGCCATTTGGGCATGCTGGACAAGACGCACTTAACGATTGTATGCGAAATTACGGTGGGTTTGAGCATAATTTGCAATCATTACGTGTGGTAGATGTGCTAGAGCAACGCTATGCAGAATTTGATGGTTTAAACCTGACCTATGAAATGCGTGAAGGCATTCTTAAACATTGCTCTATCAAAAATGCAAAACAACTAGGTGATGTGGGCGAACGCTTCATACAAAAACAACAACCTTCGCTAGAGGCGCAACTCACCAACTTTGCCGATGAAATTGCTTATAATAATCATGATGTTGATGATGGCTTGCGTTCTGGATTGATTACTCTAGCGCAACTTGAAGAGATTGAGATCTTTGCCAATCATTTAGCAATTGTACGTAACACTTACCCGGCTATTCATGAAAGAAAAATGGTACATGAAACCATTCGTCGTATGATTAACGCGCAAGTGCTCGATATCTGTAAACAAAGCGCAGAGCATATTGAACAAGCAAGTCTTAACAACATTGAAGATGTGCGCATGCAAAAGAGCCCACTCATTGCATTTAGCCCAGAGATGCAAACGCAACAAACCCAACTTAAACGCTTTCTTCGTAGCAATTTATACCAGCATTACCTTGTGCATCGCATGAGTGTTAAAGCGCAGCGCATTATTCAAGAATTATTTGAGGCATTTATTGGCGACCCACTTTTAATGCCCGATGATTACCAACAACGTGCCAAAGAAGACAAGGCTAGAGCGGTAGCGGACTATATTGCAGGCATGACAGACCGATATGCCATACGTGAACATAGGCGATTATTTAGAATTGAAGAAGAGCCAATCGCAGGATAGCATTTTAAATCAACTGGATTAATCAAATACTACAGTTTTATTCGCATAGACCAACACACGATTATCAATGTGCCAACGCACTGCACGCGATAACACGATACGCTCTAAATCACGACCCTTTTGAATTAAGTCTTCTACCTGCTCACGGTGCGAAATACGGGCGATGTCTTGCTCAATAATCGGTCCCTCATCCAATACTTCAGTAACATAATGGCTGGTCGCACCAATCAGTTTCACGCCACGCTCAAATGCTCTATGGTATGGACGTGCACCAATAAAGGCAGGTAAGAACGAGTGATGAATGTTAATGATACGTTGAGGATAACGTTTGACAAACGCTGGCGATAAAATCTGCATATAACGTGCTAGTACAATTAAATCAATATGATGCGCATCAAATAGGGCAAATTGTTTGGCTTCAGCCTCAGCTTTGGTTTCTTTGCTTACCTCAATCAAATGAAACGGTATGCCGTAATATTCGGCCAATTTTTCTGTATGACGATGGTTGCTTATAATCAGAGGAATATCGCAAGCCAACTCACCACTTTGATGGCGGTGCAATAAATCAGCTAAACAGTGGTCATATTGAGACACCATAATGGCTAAACGTGGGCGTTTTTGAGTAAGCTTGAGTTGCCAATTCATTGAGAATTTACGTGCAATTGATGTAAAGTGTTGATCAAAACTTTCAACATCAATATCAAAACTGGCTAAATCCCATTCTACGCGCATTAGAAAAAGATTATTTTCAGCGTCTTGATGTTGGTCTGCATGCAAAATATTGGCATTGTGGCGATATAAAAATTCTGCAATTGCGGCAACAATGCCTTTGCTATCGGGGCAGGTAATTAAAAGCGTAGCGGAATTAAGCATGGCGCATCCATCAAACATCATATAAAAACAAGATTATATCAAGTTAACAGCGTGCGTACCTAAGCTCTTCTGTTTTTGCGGCTCTCGTCTCATGCTATGCTTTAGCCTTTTGAGAACTATAATTGAAAAAGCAGTTTCTTTACTTTGTATTTGTGTGTGCAATCCCAGTGCTGAGTGTGCTTTGGTGGTGGGGACTGTTTTCATCTGCTACGGTGTCAGTGGCAGAACGAGGCGCTTATACTTACGCTTATTTGGATGCTGAAGACGTCTATTCAAAGCTAGACAAAAAACGTGATGAAGTGCGATTTTACATGAAAAAACAAGCGCTACCAGCTGAAGTTCAAATCACACTTATTTTAACAGACCCACGAACTACACCACATGCCGAACTACGTGCGCAAACGGGTTACTTGGTACCAAGCAACTACATGCCTTTAGCGCCATTAAAAGTAGGACACATTCCAAAACGCAAAGTGTTGCTAGCGAGTATTAAAGCACACCCCTTATTTGCATACGGCAAGACTTATCAAGCGTTGATTCAAGCTACGCAAGCTCAACAGATAGAACTAAATTTGCCAACAGTTGAAATAGTCCAACATTCAGTACTTAGCGTAGAAATGCCGTTTAATCCAACAGAAAGTAAGCAATGACGTTTTTTACTATCTGCTTGGCATTTATTATTGCTTACTTTTTGCCACGGCCATTACAGTTGCTGATGAGTGATGCATTAACCCAATATGGGCGTTGGTTTGAATCAAAATTTAATTCTGGTCTTCATCAACACACCCTGATTGCTTGGATTTTGGGTGCATTATTGCCGAGTGTTTTAGTTGCTGCCATGTATATATATGCTTATAAAACGCATGCCTTGTTTGGCTTAGTCATTGGCGTTTTTGTTTTTTCATTGAGTTTACAACACACGCATATATTATTTGAAACAGATGCGCATGTTTCAGATACAACATATGCTATGTCTATTGAACAAAGGATTTTACGGTCGTTTGAGGGGTTTTTTGCACCACTACTATGGTTTGCTATGCTTGGTATGTTGATAGGCCCTGCAGGAGCCTTGCTGTATCGACTGACGCAAGTGTTTAGATATGCATGGCAGGAAAGTAGTCATTTGCCATCTTTTGATAATTGGATTACACAGATAGTGGATGTGTTTAATTGGGTACCCAGTAGAATATGTGCAGGTGGTTTTGCGATTGTGGGCGATTTTGAGGATGCAATTTATTGCTGGCGTGAGCAATCCCAATGGTGCAACAACCATCACATGGGGACTTTACTCAGTAGCGGCGCTGGTGCACTGGGGGTTATCTTGCCAGCACATGTTGACATTACCCAACCTGTACTTAATCATCCTGAGATTGGTATAGGTGAATTTGCAGATGCCGATTATTTAAAAAGTGCCACTGGCATGATATGGCGTGTCTTGATACTATTAATTGCGGTGGTACTATTACTAAGTCTGGCCAGTTGGTTAGGCTAAATTTTTGATGATTTGAAATGATGACCAATATTTTATTAGCGAATCCACGTGGTTTTTGTGCAGGCGTAGACCGCGCCATTATTATTGTTGAACAAGCGCTTGAGAAGTTTGGTGCGCCCATTTATGTGCGTCATGAGGTTGTGCACAACAAATATGTAGTGGATGAGCTCAAAGCTAAAGGAGCCATTTTTATTGATGATCTTGCCGATGTTCCAACAGGTAATACTGTCATTTTTAGTGCGCACGGTGTTTCTTTAGATGTGCGTGCAGAAGCAGAACAGCGTGGCTTAAAAGTGTTTGATGCCACATGCCCATTGGTGACCAAAGTGCATAATGAAGTGCTGAAAATGCGAAAAGATGGTAAAGAAATTGTGATGATAGGTCACAAAGGGCATCCTGAAGTTGAGGGGACGATGGGGCAATCAGAAGGCGGTATGTATTTGGTAGAAACACCAGAAGATGCAGCTAATCTTGAGGTGCAGGACCCTAACAAGTTAGCCTATGTTACGCAAACTACATTATCTATTGACGATGCGGCAAGTATTGTAGCGGCCCTCAAAGCCAAGTTTCCTAATATTAGTGCACCAAAAAGTGATAGTATTTGTTACGCCACACAAAATCGTCAAGATGCCGTCAAAGTTTTAGCCAAAGACTGTGATTTAGTAATTGTTGTGGGCTCCCCCAATAGCTCAAACTCAAATCGTCTGCGTGAGGTTGCACAAAATCAAGGGGTTGAGTCTTATATGGTAGATAATGCCAGTTACTTAAAACCTGAATGGCTTATTGGTAAAAAGCACATTGGAATTTCTGCAGGTGCGTCTGCACCAGAGGTGTTGGTCAAAGAAGTGATTCAAGCACTCACTGCACTTACCCAAGCAGAGGTGACTGAGCTCGAAGGCGTAGTTGAAAATGTCGTATTTCAACTGCCTAAGAATTTAGTTAAAGCCTAGTAGGGAGGGCGCATAAAGCGCCCTTAAGCAATTTATTTTTTAAAATTATCTAAACT
>CAYXGE010000035.1:0-12157 GCA_964464435.1 uncultured Methylophilaceae bacterium | reverse complement strand
ATTGGCAATTTTAATAACAGCCTGCACACCAGAAAAACCAGCCACGATAGCGGATGCAGAAGTTAAGGCATTGAACAAAGCCAAAGAAACTGCTGCTGCCATGGAACAAATGGCACAAGAACAAAAAGATAAAATTGATGAGCAAGCCCAGTAAGCAAGCTCATTGGCAAATTGAAACTGTTAGTTGGCAAGAAGCCAAGCAAATGCTTAGTGAGATTCGTACACGTGTTTTTATTGAAGAACAACAGGTACCAATCGCGCTTGAGTGGGATGGCCTGGATGCAAACGCATATCACCTACTAGCAAAAAATCAAACACAAGAAGCTATTGGCTGCGCGCGTGTTCTAGCAAATGGGAGTATTGGCCGTATGGCGGTGCTAAAACCTTGGCGTGATTTAGGTGTGGGCACAGCACTACTGCAATTTGCAATTAATTATGCAAAATCACAAGCATGGCACATGGTCACTTTATCTGCACAAACGCATGCTATTCCATTTTATGAACGTTGCGGATTTAAGGTAATCAGCCAACCTTATCTTGATGCTGGAATTTTGCATCAAGACATGCAGTTAGTTTTTGATTAAGTGCCTAAGACCCAGTAAAATAGCGTTTTCTGTTTTAGATCCAACAACCTCAAGGAAAAGTTATGTCAAAAATCGTTTTTAAAGCGGGTGAAGCCACCGTTTACTCAGAAGGGAAGGACGTTACTGCGGCCATGCCAGAAATTTTAATTGGTGCAGTGGATGGCCCAGTGGGTGCCTCATTTGCCAATATGATGGCACAAACTAAAGGTCATACCGCAATGTTTGCGGTGCGTGATATTAATCAATTAGTTCGTCCTGCTACGATGATGGTACCAAAAGTGACATTAAAAGGTAGCACGGACGTTGGTTTATTTGGCGGTGTGGTTCAAGCCGCTGTAGCGGATGGCATTTTGGATGCGGTGATTGAAGGCATTATTCCTAAAGACCAAGTGAATGATTTATGTATTGTCGCATTATTGTGGATAGACCCAGGTTGTATTGAGCTTGAAAAAGCGGGTAAATTAGATAAAGCTGATATGTACAAAAATAACTATGAAGCAATTAAACTTGCGCTTAAACGTGCATTAAATGATGAGCCAAGCATTGATGAGTTGATTAAAAATCGTAAATCAATCAAGCACTGTATGTGGGATGAGAGCTGGGGCGAAATTTAATTTAGCTACATAATAAATACCCGTAAAAAAAGCGCTGAATATTTCAGCGCTTTTTTATTGGGCAATTAAAAATTAACCAAGTAATTTTTTCAACCAACCAAACAAACCACCGCCTGAAGAGTTTCTTGCAAGGCCAGTAATTTCTGCAGCTGCTGCAGCTGGGTTTGGCGCGCCGTAAATAGCAGCACCAGCCACAACAATGGTTGCACCAGCGTCAACTACTTGTTTAACAGTAGCTGGTTTAATACCACCAGCAACAGAAACTTTAACGCCTAAGTTCAAACCAGTAACAGTAGCTAAGTCAACAAAAGGTGTTTGACCAGCAGCTTGTTGATCTAAACCAGTATGCACACCAATAATGTGTGCGCCAGCAGATGCAACTTCTTTAGTGCGAGCAGCTTTGTCAGCAACGTTGATTAAGTCAACTTGTGCTTCTTTGCCGTATTTGTTTGCAGCTTCAATAACACCTTTGATAGTACCAATATCAGCAGTACCAAGAACTGTACAAATATCTGCACCAGCTTTGTAGAATGGCTCAGCTTCGTAGAAGCCAGCATCCATTGTTTTTAAGTCAACTAAGATTTTATTGTTTGGAAATTTAGCACGTAATGTTTTTAAAAGTTTGATACCGTTGTGCTTAATGCAAGGTGTACCAATTTCTAAAATATCAACATGAGGCGCAACAGATGTTGCTAATGCTACAGTTGCGTCAAAATCTAATGAGTCTAATGCCATTTGGGTAAGTGCCACGATACTTCCTCCGCTTGTTTACTAAAGTATACTTAAAATAATGAATACGCTTAACATACTCATTTTAAAACGAAAATAAAAAAATGTAAAAACTTAATGTATTGTTTTGTTGCAAGTATAAAGAGGTTTTGATAATTACACAAATATGACGCATATTTTGTGTCTGATTTAATAAGCATTTCTATACTTTTTAATTAAATTATTCCAGTATTTTTCGTAATGCAGTGAGCAATTTATGACATTCTTCATCTGTACCAATGGTAATGCGAATAAATTGAGCAATACGTTCTGGGCGTTTGAAATGCCGAATAATAATATGTTGCTCACGTAATTGCGCACTTAAATGAGCGCCATCATGCGCGGGGTGTTTGGCAAAAATAAAGTTGGCACCAGAAGGTAAGATTTCAAATCCCATTGCTGTCATTTCAGCAACTAAGGTTTGACGTGTTGCCATTACTTTTTTGCAAGTAGATTCAAAATAACTAACATCTTGCATGGCGGCCGTTGCACCAGCCTCTGCAAAGCGGTCAATTGGATAAGAGTTAAAACTATCTTTAACACGAATGAGCGCTTCAATTAAATCAGGATGTCCTATGGCAAAGCCTACGCGTAAACCTGCTAACGAACGCGCTTTTGATAGCGTATGCGTGACTAGCAAATTAGGGTATTGGTGAATGAGCTTCACCGCAGATTCTGTACCAAAATCTACATAGGCTTCATCAATTACCACGACTGATTTTGTATTGGCTTTTAGCAATGCTTCTATCTGGGCTAAGGCTAAAGGAATACCTGTGGGGGCATTAGGATTAGGGAAAATAATACCGCCATTAGCTTGAAGGTAGTCGTTAATGTTGATTTTAAACTGTGCATCTAGTGGCACAGTTTTATAGTTAATACCGTATAACCCACAATACACAGGATAAAAGCTGTAGGTAATGTCAGGAAACAATAAAGGTAAATCATGTTTCAGTAGCGCATGAAATACATGTGCAAGCACTTCATCTGAGCCGTTGCCAACAAATACTTGATTATTGTTAAGCCCGTGATACTTTGCGATGGCGGATTTAAGTTTATCTGAATCAGGGTCAGGGTATAGCCTTAAGGTATCAGCGGCTTCTTGCTTTAATGCCTCAATTACCTTAGGGCTAGGGCCATAAGGATTCTCATTGGTGTTGAGTTTTACTAAATTATTAAGCTTGGGTTGCTCACCCGGAACATAAGGGGTGAGTTCATGGACGATGTCGCTCCAAAATTGACTCATTTAAGTCTGTACTCCGCACTTCTCGCATGTGCTTGTAGGCCTTCCCCATAGGCTAAGGTGGCGGCAATTTTGCCCAATTTTTGAGCACCTGCGCTGGATACCATAATTAAGCTTGAGCGTTTTTGGAAATCATATACCCCTAATGGCGAACTAAATCGTGCGGTGCGAGAGGTGGGCAACACATGGTTGGGCCCTGCACAGTAATCACCCAGTGCTTCGCAGGTGTCGCGCCCCATAAATATAGCGCCAGCGTGTTTAATTTTTTTACTAAATGCCAAAGGCTCATCCATCGACAGTTCTAAATGTTCTGGCGAGATATAGTTACAAATTTTCGCCGCTTCATCTAAATCTTTGACCTGAATAAGCGCACCACGATTTTCAAGTGAAGTACGAATAATGTCTTTACGAGGCATTTCTTCCACTTGTCTATCAATGCTAGCTGCAACTTTGTCTAAGAATTCTGCATCAGGTGACAATAAAATGGCTTGTGCCAACTCATCATGCTCAGCTTGGCTAAACAAGTCCATTGCTGTCCAATCGGGGTTGCTTTTGCCATCGGAAATGACCAAGATTTCAGATGGGCCAGCCACCATATCTATTCCAACCACACCAAATACACGGCGTTTTGCGGCCGCAACATAGGCATTACCAGGCCCTACAATTTTATCGACCTGAGGTACGGTTTGCGTACCATAAGCCAGAGCACCCACAGCTTGCGCGCCACCAATACAAAATACGCGGTCTACACCACATACTGCGGCGGCGGCTAATACTAGCGGGTTTTTTTCTCCATTTGGCGTTGGTACTACCATAATGAGCTCTTGTACCCCTGCAACTTTGGCAGGAATCGCATTCATTAAGACGCTAGAGGGGTACGCTGCTTTACCGCCAGGCACATAAAGGCCGACGCGATCAAGGCTAGTGACTTGTTGACCAAGTAAAGTGCCATCTTCTTCAGTATAGGTCCATGATTGCATGAGTTGCTTTTCATGGTAACTACGCACGCGTTCAGCCGCTTGTTTAAGCGCTTCACGTTGCGCATTTGGCAGGCCATCTAAAGCCGCTTTAAGTTCAGCTTGTGTAAGCTCAAGCGCAGCTAAACTGTTGGCATTAGTTTTATCAAAACGGTTGGTGTATTCAAGTACGGCGGAATCGCCACGCGCTTTTACATCACGTAGAATGTTTGCTACCACAGTATCAATGCTGTCATCTTGCGCAGTTTCAAATGCAAGCAAATCGGTGAGATTTTGATCAAAGTCTGCATCTGTAGTAGAAAAACGTCTAATCTTCATTTTATATCCTATAACAATGACTATTGATTGTTGGTAACCGCGTTTGAGAAGGCGTCAATAATCGGCTGTAATTGTGTCTTTTTTAACTTGTGTGAAGCTTGATTAACTACCAAGCGTGAACTGATGTCCATAATTTCTTCGACCGCCTTGAGATTATTAGCTTTTAATGTGCCCCCCGTGCTCACTAAATCAACAATCGCATCGGCAAGGCCAACCAATGGGCCTAGCTCCATAGAGCCATAAAGCTTAATTAAATCTACATGCATGCCTTTGTCTGCAAAGTGATCACGCGCAGTTTTAACGTATTTGGTCACCACTTTGAGTCTTGCACCACGGCGAATTGAGCCAAAATAGTCAAAGTCGTCACGCACAGCGACCATCATTTTACATTTGGCAATTTGCAAATCTAGTGGTTGGTACAAGCCCTCACCACCATGCTCATGTAGCACGTCTTTACCTGCAATGCCTAAATCGGCGGCGCCATATTGCACATAAGTCGGTACGTCAGAGGCGCGTACGATAATCAGACGCACATCAGGACGATTCGTTGGCAAAATCAGTTTGCGAGAAGATTCAGGCGCTTCAAGCGCATGAATGCCTGCCGCAGCTAAAAGCGGCGTTGTTTCTTCAAAAATTCGACCTTTACTTAGTGCGATTGTAATCATAAATTCTTTCACCACAGAGAATGTTCTGTGGGTTTTTACTCAATAGTTTTTAGCAAACTCGTTTAACTTTTGCGCCTAACTTCGATAACTTTTCTTCTAGTAACTCATAACCACGGTCTAGGTGATATATGCGCTCAATTACCGTTTCACCGCGTGCTACTAAGCCTGCCAGCACTAAACTTGCTGAGGCACGCAAGTCTGTTGCCATCACCGTAGCTCCATCTAAGAATTCAACGCCTTTAACCAGTGCCGTATTGCCGTCAATGCTAATGTCTGCACCTAAGCGTTGCATTTCTTGCACGTGCATAAAACGGTTTTCAAAGATTGTTTCTGTGACTTTGGCGACCCCTTCAGCGGTACTATTTAGCGCCATAAATTGTGCTTGCATATCGGTTGGAAAGGCAGGATGAGGCGCAGTACGGATGTTCACAGCCTTAAGCTTGCCTGTGGCTTCTACGGTAATACTATTAGCATCGCTGGTCACTTTAGCACCGGCTTCACGCAGTTTTTCAATCACAGCATCAAGCAAATCAGCACGTGCGTTTAATAATTTTACTTTCCCGCCCGTCATTGCAGCGGCAACCATGTAAGTGCCTGCCTCAATGCGGTCACACACTATGTCATGGCTGGCTCCATTGAGCTTTTCTACGCCCTCAATGGTAATCACGTCAGTACCCGCGCCAGATATTTTGGCGCCCATTTTATTTAAGCATTCCGCTAAATCAACCACTTCTGGTTCTTTTGCAGCGTTTTCTAAAATTGTAGTACCTTGTGCTAAGCTGGCCGCCATCATTAGATTTTCTGTACCAGTGACGGTGACCATGTCCATATAATAGCGCGCACCTTGTAGGCGGCGATTAGGAAGGTGCAAGGTGCTTGCTTGAATATAACCATGCGTAATATGAATGGCGGCACCCATGGCTTGTAAGCCCTTAATATGCAGGTCTACAGGGCGTGAGCCAATGGCACAGCCTCCTGGTAGTGATACGCGCGCACTGCCAAAACGGGCGAGTAATGGGCCTAGTACTAAAATAGAGGCACGCATGGTTTTAACCATTTCATAGGTGGCCTCAAAAGAGCCCACTTCACTGGCATCTAATATAACTTCTGACCCATTGCGTTGCACCTTAACACCCATGGTGTCTAACAGTTTGAGTGTGGTATCAATATCTTTTAACGCGGCAACACTGCGCAGTGTTAACGGGGTTTCAGCAAGTAATGCTGCGCACAAAATAGGTAAGGCAGCATTTTTAGCACCAGAAACAGTAATTTCACCGTTGAGTTTGGCACCACCTTCAATCACCAGTTTATCCAATTAAGCGCTCGCTTCCGCTACCATTTTTTGCAATTCACCTGTTTCATAGAGGCTACGCATAATGTCAGAGCCACCAACAAACTCCCCTTTAATATAAAGTTGAGGAATAGTAGGCCAGTTGGCGTATTGCTTAATGCCATCGCGAATCGCGGGGTCTTGCAATACATCAATTGCGACAACATTTTGTGCGTTACACGCTTGTAAAATTTGAATCGCTAGACCTGAAAATCCACATTGAGGAAACTTCGGACTACCTTTCATGTACAACACGATTGGGTTGCTAGTGACTTGATTTTTAATTTGCGCTTGAACATCCATAAGTATCTCCAAATAATTATTTATTCGCCCATGCTTCGGGGGTATAAGTTTTCATAGAAAGTGCGTGTATTTCTTGGCGCATACGATCGCCCAATGCTTGGTAAACCAGCTGATGTTGTTGCACCATGCTTTTTCCAACAAAAGCTTCACTCACAATCACTGCTTCAAAGTGTTGGCCGTCATCACCAAGCACCTGCACAAAATTGCAAGCCAAGCCTTGCTCTATGTAGTTTTTGACATCATTTGCGCTTAGCATATTACGTTTTTCATTAACCTCTTAATTTATAGCCAGATTTTAACAGGCTTAGCGTGAACCACGAAATCAGAATTAAACTGACGCTCACTACACCTAGGCTAAACCAAGGCGAAATATCACCTTGACCAAAAAAACCATACCTAAATCCATCAATCATGTAAAAAAATGGATTAAAGTGCGAAACCTTTTGCCACACTGGCGGTAGCGAGTGTATGGAATAAAATACCCCTGATAAAAATGACAGCGGCATAATAACAAAGTTTTGAAATGCCGCCATTTGGTCAAATTTTTCAGCCCAAATACCGGCAATAATGCCAAACGCACCAAGTAATGCACTGCCAAAAAAAGCAAAGGTGAGTACCCACAATGGTTGGGCGATTGGCAGATCAACAAATAAAATGGCCACCAGATAAATCACTAAACCAACACATAAGCCGCGAATAATTGCCGCACCCATAAAAGCCAAAAAGAACTCTAAGTAAGATATGGGGGTGAGAAGTAAAAATACAATATTACCCATGACTTTGGATTGAATGAGGCTAGATGAGCTGTTAGCAAATGCGTTTTGCAAAAGCGACATCATGATGAGCCCAGGAATTAAAAACTGGGTATAGGCGACGCCTTGATACACTTGCACATGCTTATCTAACACATGCGAAAAAATAAGTAGATATAGCAAAGCTGTCATGATAGGTGCGGCAACTGTCTGAAAACTCACACGCCAAAAACGTAATACTTCTTTTTTAAACAGCGTCCAAACCCCGCGCCATGGTTGAATGATTTGTGGAGTTAAATTAGCCATGGCGCGCACCTACTAAATCAACAAACACATCTTCTAAATCTGCCTCGAGTAATTGCATATCTTCTACGCGAATCCCAGATGCTGATAAGGTGGTGAGCACCATTTCAACTTGCGCTACTTCATTGAGTGAAAGCGTAAATTGTTGCCCTTCTTGGTGTCTTAGCATATGTTCTAATGCTGATGGCAAGGTATTTCCACTGAGCGTAAGGCGCAGATTTTTACCCGGTATACTTTTGAGTAAATTAGCGGTGCTATCTAAAGCGACCACACTGCCTGCTTTCATCATGGCAACGCGTGAGCACAGCACTTCAGCTTCTTCTAAATAATGGGTAGTGAGCACAATCGTGTGACCTTCACGATTCAGACGCTGAATAAATGCCCACATCATTTGACGTAACTCTACATCTACGCCAGCCGTTGGTTCGTCCAGCACAATAACAGGGGGTTTGTGCGCCAGTGCTTGAGCAATTAATGCGCGACGTTTCATGCCGCCAGAAAGCTTACGCATATTGGTATGCGCTTTGTCTGTGAGGCCGAGGCATTCAATAATTTCATCTACCCACGCATCATTTTCTTTACCACGACCAAAATAACCTGCCTGAAAACGTAACATTTCACGTACATTAAAAAAGGGGTCAAACACCAACTCTTGGGGCACCACGCCAAGTAATTGCCGTGCTTGGCGATATTGTTGTTGTACATCAAACCCCATCACTGATACTTGCCCACTGTTGGGTTTAAGTAAACCAGCCAAGATGTTAATCAGCGTTGATTTTCCTGCACCATTCGGGCCAAGTAAGGCAAAAAATTCGCCTTGAGCGATTGTTAAATCAATCCCATTGAGGGCTTGTAGCGCTCCAAATGATTTACGAACTTGTTGGATTTCAATGGCTGGGGTCATGATAAATAATGCGTTTCTGGCAAAGCCAAACGCACTTAGTTAGGTGCGTGGATGATGTCAGCCACTTGGTATAAATGTGCGAGTTGTTGTAAATTATCAGGTAAATGGGTAAAAGTAATATTAGTTTTGCTCGCTTGAGCGCGTCTTAGCCATTCCATCATCAAGCTGAGTGCGGTTGTGTCAACCTCAGTGACGCCCGATAAATCAATAGTCAAGCTACTATCAACAACAAAAGCATGCTCAGTTTGGAGCACGCTTTCAATGTGGTTTAGAGTCATTGGCCCTTTTATCAACCAGTTGTTTTCATTTTTTTCAATAGAAAGCAAAACGGCTATCCCTTATTTGATGGTGTTCGGTTAACCCGCAGCAGCTTTATTCTTTTCAGCCAAGCGTTTAATTAGACCGTCCATGCCATTTTGTTTAATTTCATTGTTAAATTGATCACGGTAATTCACAACCAAGCTTATGTTCTCAATCACAATGTCATAGACTTTCCAGCCATTAGGCTCTTTAGCTAAGCGATAATCAATGGCAATCGGTTGGCCACCTGGCTGAATAATCTCAGTTTTTACGGTGACTTTGGTATCGGTTGGTTGTGCACGTAGAGGCTTATAGTCGATTTTTTGGTTACGATATTTGCTTAAAGCACTGGCATAAGTATGCAACAATAAAGTACGAAATTCATTTTGAAAGGCTGTTTGTTGCTCTTTGCTTGCCGACGTGTAGTTTTTACCCAATACCAAACGACTTACGCGGTCAAAATTAAAGTTTGGCAGAATCTTTTCTTCTGCCAAAGCAAAAATCTTTTCTTTATTGCCAGCTTGAATATCTTTGTCATTTTTAATAATTTCAAGCACATCATCTGCTGTCGTTTTAACTAAAGTATCTGGGGCAACTTCGGCCAATGTTAAGGTACTGAAGCCCAAAGTTAGGCTTAATACAAGGCATTGAATCCAATTTTTCATGCTAATTTTCCTCGGTTTTTTATTTTAAGAATGTTAATTATCAATTACTAAAGCTACTGAGATGTGGTTTGAGTAGCAGAAGCGGCTGTTGGTTCAGCAGAATTTGTAGCATTAGTAGCTGGCGTGTTCTCAGTTTCTGATGCTTTGTTATACAAAAACTGGCTAATCATTTTCTCTAGCACAATCGCACTTTGAGTTTGATCAATTTTATCACCATCTTTTAGGTTATCAGGGTCACCACCTACCTCAAGACCAACATATTGCTCACCCAATAAACCTGCAGTCAAAATGCTGGCATTAGTATCCAAAGTAAACGCATAACGCTTATCAATATTCATTTTAACAATGGCTTGGTAGGTTTTGCCATCAAAAGTGATATCTTCAACGCGCCCTACCACCACCCCAGCGCTTTTAACTGGCGCACGTGGTTTCAAGCCGCCAATATTCTCAAATGCGGCGGTTACAGAATAGGTATCACCAATGTTTGAAGAGGTTAAGTTGCCTACTTTCATGGCGAGCGCTAATAGTGCAGCCACACCAAGTGCTACAAAGATACCCACCCAAATGTCTATTGTCGTTCTTTCCATCATTTCTCCAGTACTAAAGCACCGATTAATTAATCACTTTTAAAGGATACACATAATAATTGGCTATACGAGCAAATTGCTACGTTACGCGGTACTCGAAACCTCGCTGTATAACTCATACTATCTCGGTTTCTGCGTTCCGTGCGCCTTGCACTTTATCTCGCTCGCTCATTTATTCCGTGAATCCTTAAATCATAAATGAGGTTAATACAAAATCTAAACCTAACACCGCTAACGATGAGTTCACCACAGTTCTGGTGGTTGCCCGGCTTACGCCTTCTGCAGTGGGTGGTGCATCGTAGCCTTCAAACAAGGCTATCATGGTACATGCCACACCAAACACTATACTTTTAATAAGACCGTTTAAAATATCAGCTCTAAAATCTACGTTGGCTTGCATTTGTGACCAAAACGCACCGTTATCCACACCAATTAACGGTACTGCCACCATATAACCACCTAAAATACCTACCATGGTAAATAAAGAAGACAACAATGGCATGGAAATCACACCCGCCCAAAAGCGTGGTGCAATCACCCTTGAAACGGGGCTGACGGCCATCATCTCCATGGCTGAGAGTTGTTCTGTGGCTTTCATGAGACCAATTTCTGCGGTAATAGCTGTACCTGCGCGGCCTGCAAATAGTAAGGCGGTGACTACTGGGCCAAGCTCACGCACCAAAGACAGTGCAACCAACACGCCAATGGCTTCTGATGAGCCATATTTTTGTAATGTGTTATAGCCTTGTAAACCTAATACCATGCCGACAAAAAATGCTGAAACAATCATAATTAGTAAAGAGAGTACACCAGTAGAATAGATTTCTCGCGTCACTAATCTAAAGCGGCGAACACATTCCCCTGATGAGCTAAGTATGTAAGCGAATAAGCGTGCGGCTGAGCCCAAACGCCAAATGCGGTCTACCACACGATGACCAATACGTTGTAGTAATGCTTGAAGACGATTAGGCATCACTACCTCGCAAGATATCACGTTTATAATCCGGGGCTTTGTAATGAAACGGCACAGGACCATCAATTTCGCCATGCACAAATTGATGTACAAACGGCATGGTAGAAGCCATTAACTCTGCTGGTGTACCTTCCGCGACCACACTGCCATCAGCAACAAAATAGACATAATCTACAAAAGAAAACGCCTCTTTTACATCATGCGTCACAATAATAGAGGTTGCACCTAGCGCATCATTTAAACTGCGAATTAAATTTGCAATCACGCCCATAGAAATTGGGTCTAATCCTGCAAACGGCTCATCATACATAATGATTGATGGATCAAGCGCTACTGCACGAGCAAGAGCCACACGCCTTGCCATACCACCAGAGAGTTCGGTTGCCATCAAGTTTCTAGCACCACGCAAGCCCACCGCGTTAAGCTTCATAATCACCAAGTCACGAATCATAGACTCAGGTAAATTGGTATGCTCACGCATTGGAAAAGCTACATTTTCATACACAGATAAATCGGTAAACAATGCGCCATGCTGAAACAACATACCCATTTTTCTGCGCATGAGTTGCAGTGCATCACGACTTTTTTCATGCACAACTTCACCCTCTACCTTGACTTCACCTACGTTGGGTTTAAGTTGCCCGCCAATTAAGCGTAACAACGTAGTTTTACCACTACCACTGCCGCCCATAATGGCAATCACCTTGCCGCGTGCAAAGGTCATATTAATACCTTTGTGCAACATACGCCCTTTGTAGCCAAAGGATAGATTGTTGATTTCTACAATAGAATTAGTCATGCAGTGTTGTGAGTAATAAGCGTTTTCTTGATACTGCATTTTAATGCAATTTACACATTGCCGTCACTATAAAAA
>CAYXGE010000034.1:0-19059 GCA_964464435.1 uncultured Methylophilaceae bacterium | reverse complement strand
AAAAGTAATACCTGCTTCTTTAGCTTTACCGCCCCAACGGTGCACGGCAAGTCCATGCCCAAGCTCATGTAGGCCTTTTAGCAGCGGAAAACTGAGCCAAGCCAGTAATAGGTAGCGTTGCGTAGTCATGTATTGTTGCGCATGCAAGGCGAGTTCATCAAAGTGTGAAAGCGCGCTCATAGAGGCTATACCAACAATCAATATCCATAGCACTAAGCTAACAGGATTGAATAACATTTTTTGTAACCAGCCGAGTTTATCTAGAGCGTTGGCAGGGTTCCATAACGGTAATCTAAAGGCAAAGGGATTGATAAATTGTTTACGCGTTTGTTTGTCTTTAAGTTTTTTACGTTTAAATAGTTTAGGAATATCAGGGATGACTTCGTATCTTAGCAAATCACGTTGGTCTAGCTCCGTCAGTAGCTTGATCACTTCATCTTGGGTTAATGCATCATCCCCCATTGTTGCAAGCAAATGTTCCCATATCGCCTGCACACTAAAATTGCCATCGCATCGACCAATAAAAGCATAAGCAATATGGTTGATACGGTAATGGTTGCCATTGCTGTCATTAATGACTAAATACCAAGTTTGGTCACGATATTTTTGCGGTTGAACACGTGCGTGCGTCCTTAGTTGAGGACGTTGTTGTGAGTAGCGATACCAAATAGGGCTAAAAAGCGACTCGCTCATAGTGTTTGCTTAAAGCCCCCACGACCAGAGGTTTAATCTAAACCAATCGATAATGCGGTGACTTACAATCCAGACAATACTGCGCTCACCAACCGCAATTTTTGCAACACCTTCAAGGCCTGGTTTAAGGCTTTGTAATTGCTTAGCCTCAATTGAACCTTCTACTTCAAAAAGATTGCGTCCATCCTTAACAATAGCCACTGGCATGAGGCGGGCAACTTTGAATGCTTGACGTTGATTAGGCAAAGATACTAACGCTAGCCCGCCCACTTGACCTTGTTTAATCTCACCAATATCACGCTCATCTACTTCAATAATCAGCCTAAACGCTTCAATCGGGGCAATCGTCAATAGCGTGTCTCCTCGTTGCAGCGGTGCGCCAACCGCATCTTTTAAATCTCCTTTGATAATCACCCCATCAAACGGCGCAATTACTTGTGTATGTTGCAGTTTTTGCTCAATCAGCGCTAATTGCACACGGGCTTCTTCAGCTTTATTTTGATTAATGACCAAATCAACTCGGTTTGACTGCGCAAGTGAGGTGCTGTAGGCGTTTTCATACTGCGCTAATTCGGTTTCCCAGCGGCGTTTTTCCAATAGTAACTCTTGATCTGCAAGAGTTGCTAGCACTTGATTCGCTTTAACTATATCGCCTGGACGTACAAAACTTTGTTCTAAATAGCCATTTTCAGGCGCAACTAAAGCGCGTTGTATTGCACCTTCTAGTCTTGCTGGGGCACTTACATGATAGGCTACTGGCAAAAACAATAACGCCAACATTACAAGTGCGGATAGCAATAAAATAGTTTGTATTAAGCCTTGCTTACCAAGCAAGGTGTTGGCTGTAATAGATGAAATACTTTGTTTTAAACGCTTAAACCAAGATTGTTCACTGGCGTGGTGAAAGAACAATATCGGCGCCATGAGCGATACCATGCTTGTTAAGTCAGTAATCGTATCTTCTCTAAGAGGCTGGGTTTGGAGTTGCTCTATGCATACTGCGCCGATAACTTCACCGCGGTGTGTTAAGGGTATTGTGCAAATTTGGTGATTGGTCAATTTATGCAAAGATTGATGGGATTGCATGATACGTGGTTGCGAGGGCGAGGTTTCTGGTACCACAATTATCGCTGCTTGCGTCATAGCTTCTTCCATTGCTAAACTTAACTGTTGATTTAATTCAAGTTTAGTTTGGTTTTCTGCGCTATGAGAAACCGCATAAATAATACATTGCCCATCTTCGAGGATTCCCACTGAGACACGCTCAAATCCTTGTTGGTGGCATAGTTCTGTAGCAAAAGTAGTGGCCGCTTCTGCAAAATTGGCTTGCGAGACCATACTTGCTTGGTATTTTAGTATGGTACTTGCATTTAAATTAACTGCTGTTTGAGTTTCACTTGCCATAAGTAATCATCTAATTGTTTCACTTCCTAAGGTATCAACACCTAATTTATATTTATACTATTGTAAATTCAATCTTGCAAAATCTATTGATAAATGAAGCAGGTAAAACACATGTTTAATGAAAAGTATACATTGCATTGCCATGAAACCAAATAAACATGTATTTAAACCTTATATTGATAGATTGTTTGTTTCAAACAGGGGTATGCTATGTTTAAATAGCAAAAATACACTTTTTTAAAAACAGTATGTTCAACATAACACCACAATTGATGAAAGACACTCAACCATGATTTATGGCTTGATTGGCTTAATCATTGGCTATGCAATCTATTTTTATATCAAAGCCAGAGCAACCCAAGCGCGCAATCAGCAGTCACAACAATCCTCAGCCCAAGCATCAAATATTGTGCAGTTAATGAATGAGATTGATCGCGCAATTTTATCTAATGCCAGCTTTGAGCAGGTGGCATCCTTATTATGTACGCAACTACATCAATTTATTTCTTATGAGTGGGTGACCATTACACCATTCGAAGCTAATGCCTATCCACCAACCACGCTTACTATGCCAGATGGCCAGACAAGCAAGCTTTCAATAGTGCTAGAGTCTGCATTAAAGTCAAAACTGGACGAACAACCTAATGGTTTATTGCTGGAAAATATCGAAACTTTTCATTCTCTCAAACCACTGCATTATTTGCGGTCTAAAAGCATGATGTTGATGCCAATTTACAGAGATGCTGAACTTTCTGGCTTAATGGGATTAGGGTTTTCAGAGATTAGTCAGATTAACCCTAATATTACTTTATTGGCCAAATATTTTACGGATAGACTTGGGGTGGCACTGACTTCAGTATTTCGTACCAAGCAATTATTTTATCAAGAACACTATGATGCGCTCACTGGCTTGCCAAATCGACGAAGCTGTCATCAAAGGCTATCACTTGAATTATCGCGTGCTCGTCGCAATCAGTTACATTTGGCTGTGTTATATATCAGTTTGGATGGTTTTAAAAAGGTCAATGATATTGCGGGTTATGTAGGAGGGGATGCTGTACTTTTGCAAGTGGCAGATCGCTTACGCACCCATTTGCGTGAGCCAGACGTAGTATCTCGATTTGGAAGTGATGAATTTGTAGTTGTTTTGACGGATATTGCAGGCCCTAAAAATGCAAGTAAAGCAGCAGAGAAAATTTTAGAAATGATAGCGCAAGACATTTCCTATGAGTCTCATCGTTTCTATCTTTCTGCAAGTATCGGCATTAGTATGTTTCCTCATGATGGGCAAACAGTTGAATTGTTATTACAACAAGCAGATATAGCAATGAACCGAATTAAACGCAAAACGACTGGCAGTTTTATTTTTTATGAAGAAGACATGAATTCAGCGATGATTGAGCGTTTAAGGATAGAACAAGATTTGCGTCAGGCACTTAGTAACAATGAAATCTTCTTAATGTATCAACCTCAATTGGATTTGCGCACAAAAATCATTTCTGGTGTTGAGGCCTTATTAAGATGGAAACATCCCACGCGTGGCGTGGTATCGCCACTTAAGTTTATTGAAATTGCAGAGCAGTCCGATTTAATTGAGCAATTGGGATATTTTGCAAGAAAGCACGCTTGTGAACAACTTGTAAAATGGAAAAATGCAGGTGTTATAGTGCCTAAGCTGGCGCTCAATGTATCTAGTAAGGAACTCAAGCGTAAATCATTTGAAACAGATTTCACTGATATGCTTGATGCTGTTGGGGTACATGCCAGTAGTGTTGAGCTTGAAATTACAGAGAGTTTATTTATTGAAGAAGGTGAATTGTTAAGCTTAATGCTAAAGCGTTTACGTAATATTGGCGTGCAAATTGCAATTGATGACTTTGGTACAGGCTACTCTAATTTAAGTTATTTGTCGCAATTACCTTTTGATGTTTTGAAAATTGATAGAGCCTTTGTTTCCGCCATAGGTAAGCCCAGTGATAGTCATGAAATTGTTTCTTTAATGCTCAATATTGCGCATCATTTTGGTAAAACTGTCTGCGCAGAGGGCGTAGAAACTAGAGTGCAATGGGAGTTTTTAAAAGAAAAGGGTTGTGAAAACATACAGGGATTTTTATTTAGTGAGCCGCTATCAGCAGAAGCTTTTGAAAAACTTTGCCGTGAGAATCAAGCGACACCATTTAAATTAACTTAATGCCCATGGTCTTTATCTAACAAACTATAATAGTTTGAAGGGGCTAATATAGTAGGCAGTGCCTCATCGGCAGTCTCAGGGTAATCCTTGCTATAATGCAAACCACGGCTTTCGTGCCTTGTCATGGCACAACGTACAATAAGTTCAGCGACCTGCAGTAAATTACGCATTTCAATTAAATTGCTGCTGACCCTAAAATTACTGTAAAACTCATGAATTTCATCGCGCAACATTTCAATTCGATGCATGGCGCGTTGTAAACGCTTGGTGGTGCGCACAATACCCACGTAGTTCCACATAAAACGTCTGAGTTCATTCCAGTTATGGGTAATAATAATTTCTTCATCAGCATCCGTGACGCGGCTTTCATCCCAATATGGCAGCGTAACTGGCGTTATGGTTGGCGCACTGAGTATTTCTTTTGCTACTGCCTCACCAAAGACTAAACATTCTAATAAGGAATTACTTGCTAAGCGGTTTGCCCCATGCAAGCCCGTGCATGCGGTTTCTCCAATTGCGTAGAGTCTTGGAATATCAGTTTGACCAATATGGTCCGTCATGACACCGCCACAAGTGTAATGCGCAGCTGGTACCACAGGAATTGATTGTTTGGTGATATCAATCCCTAGCTCCATGCAGCGCCTATAAATGGTGGGAAAGTGCGAAAGTATAAAGTCTGCGGGTTTGTGTGAAATGTTTAAATAGACACAATCAATACCACGTTTTTTCATTTCAAAGTCAATCGCACGCGCGACTATATCACGCGGTGCTAACTCAGCGCGTTCGTCATACAAATGCATGAAGCGTGAACCATCTGGCAAGGTAAGTATACCGCCTTCACCGCGTACCGCTTCAGTAATCAAAAATGACTTAGCTTGAGGATGAAACAAGCAGGTTGGGTGAAACTGCACAAACTCCATATTGGCGACACGGCAACCTGCTCGCCACGCCATCGCAATACCATCCCCAGTGCTGACATCAGGATTGGTGGTGTATAGATAGACTTTTCCTGCGCCGCCAGAGGCCAATACGGTGTGTTGTGCGCCAATTGTATGAACTTTACCAGTTTGAATATTCAAAATATATGCGCCTAAGCAATCGCCATTGCCAACTACAGGTGATTTACTTACTTTGCGCGTGGTAATTAAATCAACAGCAATATGATGCTCAAGCAAAGTAATATTAGGATGTTGTTTAACTTTTTCAGCCAGAGTAGTTTGTACTGCATAACCAGTAGCATCTGCAGCATGAATAATTCGCCTACGGCTATGACCACCCTCGCGCGTGAGGTGGTAGCCACTGTTATCTTGTTCGCGCGTAAATGGTACACCCTCGGCAATTAACCACTCCACGAGGTGGCGTGCATTGGTGGCAACTAAACGCGTCACCTCCATGTCACATAATCCACCACCAGCAACTAATGTGTCTTGAATATGCTCTTCAATGGAGTCTTCATCGTTTAGCACAGCAGCAATACCGCCTTGTGCCCAACTACTTGCACCATCATTAATTTGGCGTTTGCTAATGAGACAAACTTTTTTATAGTCAGCTACTTTCAGTGCTAAGGTTAAGCCAGCTAAGCCACTACCTACAATTAAAACGTCATATTGCTGCATAGAGATTCATCATTAATTTTGTTGAACTTTAGTAAGTGTAACGTTGTCTGTAACAGTAAGCTAGTCAAGCTGTAGCTAAGGGATACAAAATGATTAAAGTAAACAACATTGAACCTATGACGCGTATGGGATTTGTGGACAATTCTCAAGTTGCGAGTTTAAATGCATATGAGGCCATAACAAAAGGGTATACTACTGCAAAAAGTAGTCCTGAACATAAGGGTGCATCAACAATGGCAGAAGGCCTATCGGCTCAAAATAGAGATATAGATCAAGCGTTAGTAGAACGAGCACAGCAGGGCGATAAGCGTGCATTTGGTATGTTGGTGGAAAAATATCAACGTAAATTGGCACGCTTGTTATCACGTATGGTGCGTGACCAAGCTGAAGTTGAAGATGTTGTTCAAGAATCATTTATTAAAGCCTATCGTGCCTTGCCTAACTTTCGAGGCGACAGCGCGTTTTACACATGGCTTTATCGAATTGGTATTAATACCGCTAAGAATTATCTCGTTTCCATGGGTCGAAGACCACAAGTACTCAATGACGTCGAGATTGAAGATGCTGAAAATTTTGAAGATGCTTTTGAGCTACGCAGCGCAGAAACCCCAGAAACAGAACTCATGACGAAAGAAATTGGTAAAACAGTTAATGAGACCATCGCTGCATTGCCTGAAGAATTACGTGTTGCTATTACTCTGCGAGAGTTAGAGGGCTTGAGTTATGAAGAAATAGCTACTTTAATGGAATGTCCTATTGGAACAGTTAGGTCAAGAATATTTAGAGCACGTGAAGCAATTGCAGAAAAATTAAGACCATTACTTGATACGCCAAAAGATAAACGTTGGTAATCTTGTTAGGTGTTAAGTACATATTAAGTAAGTATTAGGAGTTAAAATGAAAGAGCAGCTTTCCGCTTTTGTTGATGGTGAACTGTCAGATGATGCAGTCAAGGTTTTACTGAATGCAACTAAACATCATGATGAGTTACTTGAAAATTGGGCAAGTTATCATTTAATTGGAGATGTCATGCGTGATAATGACCTCTTGTCTGAAGGCTTTGAACAGCGTGTAATGGCGGCTATTCAAAATGAACCTACAGTACTAGCACCCAAGCGCGTCCAATTAGCAAGCCATAAGTCACATGATGTTAATGCATCTAATGATTCATGGATAACTGTTGCTGCATCAGTTGCAGCTGTATTTTTTGTAGGTTGGATTGTACTTAAAGGTCAAGTGCCATCACAAGTCAATGACGTAACCCCAGCAGTTTCAATTGCAAAAATTAGTCCAGCACAAGCGGAAACTGCACAAATACCAGCAGAATATTTGTTGGCGCATCAGTCATATGCTCCAAGCGGCATTTCAAGTTATATTCTTCCTGCTAGTTATTCTGAGAGTGCAGAGTAATGAAATCTGTCGTATTGGCTTGCTTGTTAGCAAGCCTCTCGTTTAGTGCTTTATCAGAAGAAGTTCCTCAAGATCCATGGCAAGTGTTATCTCGTGCTGCGCAAGCTGCACGTGATTTAAGTTACAAGGGAATTTTTACCCATCAAATGATGGGTAAAACGAATTCTGTTGAAATAACGCATATGAATACAGGCCAAGGTGAGTATGCGCGGGTGGTGATGCTAGACGGTTCTCCTAAAGAGATGCTAGCTCAGGGTAGAGATTTGGTCATATTTAATCCTAAACAACAAAAAATTGTCATAGAAAAGCGTCGTGGAAAAAGTGTTTTTCCTGCCATTTTGCCTACCGATTTAGAGAGCATTAAGGCGCTTTATACCGCTAAAAATTTAGGCATAGACCGTGTGGGTGGTCGTGAAGGTTTGGTTATATATTTAGAATCAAAAGATCATTATCGCTACAATTACCGTTTGTGTGCTGATAAGGAATTTGGTATTTTACTTAAAGTGAATACCACCAACAAACGTAATGAAATTGTCGAACAAGTTGCATTTAATCAATTAAATTTATTTGCCACTGAAAACATGGAATGGTTCCATCCAAAAGTTGACGTAAAAAAATCCTATGTGATGGAAGAGCCAGCAACAGAGCCAAGTGTTGGTGAAAATGATTATTGGAAACTCAATCCGCCCCCAGCTGGCTACAAGCAAGTTGAGCATTATGTGCGGAAAGTACCTGGAAAACTTATGCCAGTGAACCAATTTATTTTCTCTGATGGCATGTCTTCTGTTTCCTTATTTATTGAGCCCCTGAGCAAAGGCATGCATCCCCGAGTAGGCAAGCAAGTATTAGGTGCAACCAGTGCTATGATTACAATTGCGAATGGACACCAAATTACAGCGGTTGGAGAAGTCCCTGTTGATACAGTGGAGCACTTTGTCAATACAGTTACTTTTAACAAATAGCGTGTTCATATAGTTGTCATTTTATTAAATTACTATTGAATATAAGAAGCCTATGCTAGAAGAGTATGCAGCCGTTATTGGATTAGAAACCAATCATAATCAAGAGTATGTCCAGTTAGAAATCATACGTAAAACTCCCTGCACCCTTTGTGGAAAAACCCGTGGTTGTGGTGTATCCATGTGGGGGAAAATCTTTAAGCATGGTCAAAAGCCATTGCGACTTCAAAATACAATACAAGCCAAAATTGGTGATCATGTTGTCATCGGTATTCAAGAACAAGCGTTTCTTAAGAATACGCTGTATTTATATGGTGTTCCATTGTTTAGTATGTTGTTAGGTGCAACTTTGAGTGCCTATTGGTTGGCCGCTGGAAAAAATGTCGCCACAACTGATTGGTATACCTTGTGCGGTGCAATCGCTGGGTTAATCATTGGCTATTTATGGTTGAAAGCGCATCAAGCAGGGGTAAGTTATCAGGCAGGTTGTCTAACAACTTTACTTAGAATAATGCCTCAAAGTGGGCAAGAACAAGCAATTTTTATGTGTGAACGGAGTCAATCTTAAATGATTAAACAATTTTTTGCTGCTTCGGCTTTTTTATTTGCATTAGTGCAGCCTGCAATTGCTAAAGCCTTACCAGACTTTACAGAGCTAGCTGAAACACAAGGGCCAACAGTGGTCAATATTAGCGTTACGCAAGTGGTGCAAAATGGCTTTGCTGGTATGCCGTTTCCAGGTGGTCCACAAGATGAAATTTTTGGTGAGTTATTTAGGCGATTTGGTATTCCAGCGCCTGGTTCTCAAGGAGCGCCACAAGAATATAAATCTCAATCTTTAGGTTCAGGTTTTATTATTAGTAACGATGGATATATTCTTACCAATGCGCATGTCGTCAGTGAAGCAGATGAGGTAACGGTTAAACTTTCTGATAAGCGAGAGTTTAAAGCTAAAATTATTGGTAGTGACAAACGTACCGATGTAGCGCTCATTAAAATTGAGGCAAGTAACTTACCAAAGGTAACTATCGGTGACCCTAATACACTTAAAGTGGGTGAATGGGTGGCTGCAATTGGTTCGCCTTTTGGTCTTGAAAGTACCATCACACAAGGGATTGTAAGTGCTAAAGGCCGTGCATTACCACAAGAAAATTTTGTGCCGTTTATTCAAACAGATGTGGCAATTAACCCCGGCAACTCAGGCGGTCCATTGTTTAATCTTAAAGGTGAAGTTGTAGGTATTAACTCCCAAATATATAGCCGAAGCGGTGGATATATGGGGCTGTCATTTGCCATTCCTATTGATGTTGCAATTGATGTGAGTAATCAACTTAAATCTGGGGGCAAAGTCACCAGAGGTTGGTTGGGTGTTACTATCCAAGAGCTAAGTAAAGAACTAGCAGAGTCATTTGGCATGAAAAATACACAAGGTGCTCTCATATCATCGGTAGAAAAGTCAGGGCCTGCTGATAAAAGCGGTTTGCAAGCAGGTGATGTAATTCTTAAGTTTGATAGCAAACCTATCTTGTCCTCTGGCGATCTTCCGCGCGCAGTAGGTGCCGTTAAACCAAACAAACAAGTTCCGGTTGAAATTTTACGTAAAGGGGCAACAAAAACCTTAAATGTAACTTTAGGTGAAATGCCTACTGAAAACGCTGAAATAACTTCATTGCCTAAGGCCCCAGCTAAGCCAGAGTTGAATCGATTAGGTTTGTTACTTAAAGACTTAACTCCACAGCAAAAGAAGAAAATCAACGGTAAAAATGGTGTATTGATTATTGAGTCACAGGGAGCTGCCGCTGAATCAGGTATTAGACGTGGTGATGTACTTTTGGGAGTCAATAACAGCGAAGTTCAAACTATGGAGCAAGCGAATAAATTAATAGCAGGCTTGCCTGCAGGAAGAAGCGCTGCTTTATTGGTGTTACGTGGAGAAAATACCTTGTATGTGCCAGTTAAAGTGCCTAAATAAGACTTAGGTGTTTCTATCTTTCAGATACAACAATGCCCCAGTGATGGGGCATTTTTTTAGCTATTGCTTATGTTCTAACTTATAAATCCACGCCAATACTTCAGCAACTGCCAAATATAATTCAGGTGGAATATGGTCATCTAAATCTACCTGCATAAGCAGTGACACCATTTCTTTTGACTCGTGTACAAAGACATCATGCTCATGTGCCTTTGCAATAATTTGTTCAGCAATTACACCTTTGCCTTTTGCCACAACCTTAGGCGCAAATTGTCCTGCTTCATAGGCTAGTGCAATGGCTTGCTGCATACTTTTATCTTGCGTGAGTTGCATGTTCAGACTCTATACTTAAAGTACTTAGTTTTTGTGAAGTATATTCAAACGCTTGTATCAGTGAAGCCTTGTCTTGGCGCAACATGGCAAGCGTATTTGCATCTTCCGCATTGAGGTGTATTCGAAGTTGACCTTGCACTAAATGTAAACTAGCACTGATACTACCTAATTTTGGTAAATCCAGATGCAATCGGCTTTCAAATGCAACAGGTGGTTCTTCTGCTGAATGATGATGCTCTTGATTAGTGACGTTGACATTATTAGGCAATTTTTCAATACTGAATTGCATTATTTGGTTTTGCCAAACTTGCCCTTGCCATTCAAACTTATTGGTTTCTAGTAAATGTAGTTGTTGAACAGTTATCGCGTTGTGTTGATGATGTAAAGCATTTTGCGGTTCTAGCATAATGCTGTTGATACTGCGTTGGCCTTGCGTAAATTCAGCCAAATGGGATTCATAGAACAAACCACTCATACTCACAGTTTGTTGAATATCATGCGCAATACGCTGTGGTTGAGTAACAGGCGTTTGTGTCATAGGGCTAATTGCATTGAGCTTAGCTTGTGGATGAACAGGATAATCAGAATGAAGTATTTGATTGACCCATTGTCCGGTGTTGCTTACTTGTGTTTGTGCATCATTCACGCCAAGTTGAAGCGTATTTAAAAGCATAAAACTTGGCGTAGGGTTGCTTCCCATAAATCTCAGTTGTAACTGTTGCCCGAGGGCTAAATTTTGATCAAATGTCATCTGAATATGATGTCCGTTGACATGCATAATGACATGGTTTGCATCTAGTTTATGGGTAATTTTGGCAAGATAATCATGCCCTCTTACAAAGTCATGAAACGTATTGGCCATTCTAATTTGACTAAGTCTAAACGCAACTTCAGTCGAGGCATCTGTAGCATCTAGTGAGGCTAATGGAGATGTTGCTTTATAAATAGGGGGTATTGATTGTGTTTCAACAGCGTTAATCATAACTATATAAGCCTATCAATAACGCTTAATTTCAAAGTGCACTTAGTGACTACGACCATATGCATGGTCAAGCTTATGTTGTGTTTTGCCAACATTCATCATATGTGAAAGTTTTACCATCCAAGGCTCAAGCAGTTTTCGTATTTCTCGGTCATCTTCAAGTATTCTTTGTATATAAAAAATATTCATTTCTAACTCATCGCTTGTCATTGGTTTTTCGTTATTTTTTTTGCTAATGAGTGCAATTTCTGCAGCACAATTAGCTTCTAGCGTTGCGAGTAAATCCCAGTCTGCTTCTTGACTTGCAAGCAACATTTGATGAGTTATTTCAGCTACTTTTGCATAACCAGTTAAGTATGTGGTGGTCATCTTATATTTCCTTTAACCAAGTTGATATGTTTCTGCGGGTGTTTCTTTTGTAGATTGAGGTGTCAAACGATGTTTAGATTCAATATTAGCAATGGCAACCCAAGCTTCTTTGATATCAGTAAGTAACTTAATGACTTCATGAATAGGTGCATCACTGTTTTTTAGATGCGCTTTATACAGTTGATTGCTCATGTACTGATAAAGAGCATCTAAACTTTCGGCAATTGTACCGCCAGATTTTTTATCTAAAGAGACACGTAATCCGCTTTCAATAATCATAATAGCTTTAGAAATGGCTTGGCCTTTCTTTTCAATATCTTGATGTTGCATCGCGTGTAAGGCACTATGACATGATGATATTGCACCTTCATATAACATCACAATTAATCCATGTGGACTTGCAGCAACCACGCCAGTTTCTAAGCCAACGCGGGCATATTCATGAATACCTTTTGTAAATGAACCAAACATCATTTTCTCCTTTAAATTCTTGTTAAGTATTTAACGGCATATGCATTGATTAACTTTAGATGTCGGTGTGAGAAGTGCATCAGATTATTAATTATTTGAAGATAAAGCATTGAGTTGTTGTGTTAAAAATGTACTGGTTGAGTTCATGCTGCTAATAGTTGAATCTAGTGCTGTAAATTGAGCACGATAGCGTTTTTCAATAATGGCTAAGCGTCTATTTTGTGCTTCTTGTTGTTGGGTAATGCGTTTAACTGTGCTATTAAGACCTTCGGTCTTATTGTTAAGTAAACCTTCAGCACTTAAGTAATCAGAAACCAAATTATTAAGTTGGGCGGCAATGCCAATGCTAAAAGTAATGGTGCCGCGTGCACCTGTGGTAGTGCCTGACACTTTCACATTGAGTCCTTCACTAGCATCGCCAGTTGCGCCAAGCAGGTTACTACCTAAGCCAGTTGCAGCAACTCCATTGATGGTGCCTATGCTATTGACTGACTCTGAGCCTAATTGCGTGACGTTAATCGCATAAGTGCCTGCTCGTGTTTTACTTGTACTACTAAAGAAGCTGACCTGAGGGTCGGTAGTAGTGGCTGAGGTGGCAAATAGTTTTGCAATATCCGTAAAATTGCTCGTAATTTTTTCTTGTAATTTTGTACTGTCTAAAGCGAGCGTTCCATCTCTTTGAAAAGCAATGCCTATCTGCGATAAGGTATTTAAACTACTACCGTTAGCCAAACTGCTGGTGATAATACTTTTTAATCGACTAGCAATCCCTCGGGTGGTTGAGTCGCCTAGTAACGCGCCACCTGTTTTGGTGGTTTCATCGTATTTAGTTAAATTACGTATAGTCGTATTAAGGCTGTTATATGCAGTTACAAAACTTTTAACCGAAGTTTCAATGGCTGCAGAATCAGTACTAATGTTTAAATTAACACTATCTGTACTCGTTTTTAACAAGTTTAGGGTAACACCTTGAAGGGCATCCGAAATGGTATTGCTCGGTTTGCTGATACTGATACCATCAATCGTGAGTAATGCATCCTGCGCTGTTTGCAATGAAGTGAGATTTTTTCCAGCCCCACTTGCCAAGCGTGGATCATATGCCATGCGTGATAAGCCAGTATTATCCGTGTTGTTGCCATCACTATCAGTGACACTGATTTTTAAACTATTCGCGGCACCTGAGTCTTTAGCGGTAATGACTAAGCGATTACCGTTTGTGCTACCGTCATTCACGATAGAGGCAGTGACACCGGCATTTGCGTTATTAATCGCATCGCGAACACCTGCTAGGGTGTTATTGCTAGAATCAATGGTAATGCTAATTGGCGTTTTGCTAGCATTGTCAGTGAATGTACCAATATCGCCTACAGTTTGTACTGGCGTGCCTGTTGGATTGTAAGTACCAAAGCCAATGGTAAGCGTGCCCGTACCAACTATATCGCTAAGATTAGCGAATCCACCCAGTGCGAGCTTTTGATTTTTAGCTAATTGCGAAACGCTAATTGCATAATCACTATTGACCGCCTGACCATTAGCTGTTGCGGAAAACACTGTGCTGTCGCTAACCTTGGCGGCTTGAATATTAAACTTCGAGGCCGTTGCAAGGTTAGCTACAGCAGTTTGAAAAGTAGATAAACTGCTCTTTAAACTGCCAAATGCAGAGATGACTGATTCTACTTTGGTTTTTTGCGTATTTAGAAGCGTTAGAGGTGCACTTTCAGCCGTCATAATACTAGTGACGAGTGAGTTCACGTCTAGATTAGAACCAACGCCTGCTGCTGATATTGAGGGCATGTTTATTTACCTATCGTTTAAGTCAAAAAATACTCAAGCTTTATCAGAAATGACTAAACCCTGCAAACGCGCAAGGTTCTTAGAAATATTAATCACTTCCTGATTAGGGATTTGTCTTAACACTTGTTTCGTTTCAGTATCCATGACTTTAATGACCACTTTTCCTAATTCTTCATCCATAGAAAACTGGATACTTTGTAAAGAAGAAGCAATCACCTTATTCAAATTTTCTACTGCTAACGACATTTCTTTATTGTTGGGTTGTACGGGAGTTTCATCACTCACTTGACTACCAACAAACGCTTTAATATCACTTACTGTACTTTTAGTGCGAATAGAGCCTAGGTCTTTCATCGCACCATAACTGCCAATTGATGTAATCGACATGATATTTTCCTTTCAAAAGTTATTGCAGAGGGTAGCTAAGCCTCTGCAATAGATCTCCTAACTTATGTTAGTCGCTAAGATTAACCTCTTAACAATGACAACACGTTGTTAGGGAGAGAGTTCGCCTGAGCTAACATTGCGGTACCTGCTTGTTGCAAGATTTGGCCACGTGTCAACTTGGCAGTTTCTGCTGCAAAGTCAGCATCCATGATGCGTGATTTAGCCGCAGATTGATTCTCTACAGATACTTTTAAGTTGCTAATGACTGATTCAAAACGGTTTTGCACAGCACCTAATGTCGCACGTTTTGTATTGACTGAGTCTAATTCAGTGTCAATCGCAGTAATTGCAGCAGTTGCAGCTGAAGCAGTGGTGATTGCACCTGAAATGGTAGAAGCAGCTACTGCTGTTACATCAATCGTGTCTGTAGTTGCAGCACCTACTTGGAATGTTGTCGTTGTGCTACCAAATACGGCAGTACCATTAAATTTAGTAGCAGTACCTAAACGTGTTACTTCTGCAGCAAGTTGTTGATACTCAGCATCAAGATTGGTACGATCAGAAGCACTATTAGTACCGTTGGCTGATTGCACAGCAAGTTCACGCATACGTTGTAAAGCATCGGTTACTTTGCTCAAGCCACCTTCAGCAGTTTGTGCAAATGAAATCGCATCGTTTGAGTTACGAATTGCCACATCCATACCACGCACTTGAGCATCCATACGTGTTGCAATGGCTAAGCCAGCAGCATCGTCTTTAGAGCTATTCACACGTAAGCCAGAAGACAAACGTTGAATCGAAGTGTTTAAGCTTGATTGTGACATGCTCAAGTTACGTTGAGCATTAAGTGAAGCAATATTAGTATTAATTACAGCAGCCATTTTAAATCTCCTTTAAGTTCAAAAATAATCATTTCAATAACGGCATGTTAGCCTTCAACGCTGATTTGCTTTAAGCAACTAATCATTCGCGTTTCATCGTTGTTAGCTCGGTTATCGGACATGTTGTAAAAAAACTTTAGGGGGGTGATATAAGTTTTTGTTTTTACATGTTCAATTTCATGCGCTTGAAACTTTTACGGCACGCTTTTTCTGAACTTTAATATGCTCCTTAAAATAGAGTAGTAAAAAATTTAAATAGATAAACTGGTAATATCCGCATGAGCCCATCAAATATGATGGCTAGCAATAATTTAAGACAAAATAATAACGTGCAGAATGCGCACTTATATAGATTAATAGGCAGGTAAAACTAGCTTAATTGTTACTTTAACTTGAGGCAAAAAAAGAATTAAAAGTATGAAGCGCAGAATTGCTACTGGTTCAAAGGTAGGTTAATACTATTACTAAGTATTATTGCTCGTCAGCGACTAGGTGATTTTTTATCGCGTAATGTGTGAGTTCCGCATTGTTGTGCAAGTGCATTTTTTCTAAAATACGTGCGCGATAGACGCTAATGGTCTTGACTGAAAGGTTGAGTCTAACCGCAATATCACCAACTGTTAAGCCTGAGGCAATCATGACAAGGGTTTGAAATTCACGATCAGAGAGTTGCGTGTGTCTTGGCATCTCACTATGCGCCTCAGTCAAGCTTTCTGCTAATGCTTGCGCTACGCCTGAACTCAAGTATTTTTTACCTTTTGAAGCCAAACGAATAGCTTGAACCAACTCTGTTGAAGCGCTCTGTTTACTTACATAACCAGATGCCCCTGCTCGCAAGGCGCGAATTGCATACTGATCTTCTTTATGCATAGAAAGCATTAGAACAGCTAAGCTTGGCACGTCTTTTTTAATGATTTTTAGCGCATCAATACCATTTTTATCAGGTAATGAAATATCAAGTAACATTACATCAGCCTCTGTGCTGCGCGCTTTTTGTATCGCCTCCGCAGCATTTTGTGCCTCGCCAACGACATTAATATCCTCATTTTCAGAGAGAATAGTTTTTAAACCCTCTCTTAAAATCGAATGATCATCTGCAATAATGACTTTTATTATTGACATGGCTTGTTGACTGAATCTTTTGTTTTAAGAATTTTTATAAAATTAATCATATCTCAGATTATAGAGGAATTGTTGCTTTAATAACGGTTCCTTGTGAGGTATCAGGTTCAATCTTAATATTTCCGCCAACAGACATGACACGCTCTTGCATACCCCTTAATCCAAAAGCATTTTTCTTAATTTTATTAGCGTTAGTAATACCTATGCCATCATCAATAATACGCAAAATGACCTCATTACCTTCGCAGTTTAACTCAATTTCTACAGAATGTGCTTTTGCATGTTTCGCAATATTCACTGTGGCTTCTTGGCAAATTCTAAAAAGCACAATTTCTTGGTCCGCATTTAGTTTAAGATTTTCATCATTAGTATGAAAGTAGCAGGGGATACCAATTTGTTTTTCAAACTCCTCTGCTTGCCATCTTAACGCAGCCACTATACCTAATTCTAAAATATTGGGGCGTAAATCGCTGGTGATTCGATGTGCATCATTAAAGGTTGTATCTACTAAAGCCTCAAGCATTTTGGCTTTTTTTATTAGTTTAGTATCTTTAACATCAATGGCGCCAATAAGCGAAGATAAGCCAATTTTTATTGCAGTAAGATTGCCACCTAAGTCATCATGGATTTCGCGAGCGATACGCAGACGTTCTTGTTCTTTTATAAGCGACATATGAGAGGATAATTCCTCAAGTTGCTTATGTGACTCTTCAATTTCTTGTTTTGCTTTACGGCTTTGCGTAATGTTGGTAATTACGCCTCCCCATTGCACTAAACCATCTTGATTGATACGTGTGGATGCACGTAAATTAATCAGTTTTACATCTTGCCACTCCTCAATCCACAGACCACCTTCCCAGTTCCAAATTATCAACTCTTCAGATGAAATGCGCATACTTTCTATAAAAGAAGAACGGTCAGCAGGTAAAATAGCATCCATTAATTTGCTTGGGTCCTTCATCAATTCATCACCGTTAATGCCAAGTACGGCTTGGCAACCATCACTTAAATAACTAAAAGATAGTTCATGATTTTTGGTGTAGACCCCTTGGAATACAAGGCTAGGTATATTTGAAACAATTGCCTGAAAGCGGCTAGTAAGTTCATCTAGCTCTTGTTTAGCCTTTTTGCTTTGCGTGATATTGGTAATAACACCGCCCCATTGCACTATCCCAAGTTTATTAAGTGTTGCGGTTGCCCTTAAATTCACAAGTTTAATATCATTCCAAGCTTCAATCCAAAGGCCACCTTCCCAATTCCAAACATCCATTTTTCTGGCTGACTCTTGCATCGTAAGTAAAAAAGAAGCACGGTCTTTTGGCGTGATAATTTCAAATAATTTCTCTGGATGTGCTTTAAGTTCTTCACTAGGCATACCGATAAGCGCTTGGCAACCATCACTTAAGTAATCAAAAGAGAGTTGACTGTTATCATTTAAATGACATTGAAAAACTAGACTTGGAATATTAGCAACAATTGCCTCAAAGCGTGAGGTCATCTCATCAAGCGCTTTTTGTTCATCATTTTTACTACTAATACTTGCAATTACGCCATTCCATTGTGTAATTCCTTCGACGCTCTGTCTTGTGGTTGCACGTAAATTAATCAATCTACTATCTAATCCGCCTTTAGTTTGAATACTTCCCGTCCAATTCCAAACTGTTTGCTGTTGTGCGGCGATTTGCATAGTTTCAAAAAAGGTTGCATGGTCGCCAGGCAAGATTAGATGAACAAATCGCTGGCTATCTTTTACCAATTGCTCTGCGGTAATACCAAGTAGCACAGTTGATTCTCTATTTACAAAGTCAAATACTAATTGATTGGCTTCGTTTAAATGTGCTTGAAATACTACATTAGGAATATTGGTAATAATATCGACTAGTGTCTCATCTTCACTATTAATTGAATTGCTATGTTTAATAGCAATTAAAGCTTGTTTAAAACCATTCTTAACGTAAACAATTCGTAAATGGGATTCAGTTTTTCCTTCAAATTGTGTGCTTTTAAAAATCGTTTCAACCACTTGTTGACGCTGACCAACTTCTTGGATGGATTTTCTTAATGAAGCGTTCGTGACCTCATGAAAAATATCTTCAACAGTTAATTGTTGAAGGCTCTCAATATCCCGCCCTTGCGCTTTGAGCGCAGAAAAGCTGGCAGTAACAAAACTTAAGCTAGCTACATTGATGACATAAATTTCACGCTCAACAGCAGCCAAAATCGCAAGCAGGCTAAACGGCGCATCTACCGTTTCTGCAAAATGACTAAGTTGATTTTGAATCATGTGACATCCTTATTGCCGTGTAACTCTACAAGTTCTAGTGTTTTGCACAAAAATTATTTATATTTTATTATTAATAAATTCAACTACTTATATAAATAAATAAAAATAAATCAAAATTTTTTCAAAAATTACTAAAGTTTTTAAAACTGCTACCGTAAAGCATGCATGATTTAAAAATCTTTAGGAAAATT
>CAYXGE010000033.1:18063-19764 GCA_964464435.1 uncultured Methylophilaceae bacterium | reverse complement strand
AAGTCAGACGTATTAGCCGTTGCTCAAGCGGTATTAGGTGCGCAATTTTCACAATTTGTTGGAGCGCATCCAATTGCTGGGGCAGAAAAAACAGGGCCATCAGCCGCTAAAAGTGATTTATTTGCAGGTAAAAATGTGATTATCACCCCTACCCCGCAGACCAATAAAGACGCGGCTTCCAGAGCATCAGCATTATGGCAGACATGTGGGGCAAAAGTCTCAGAAATGACAGCGCAAGCCCATGATGAAGTGTTTGCCGCAGTTAGCCATTTGCCTCATTTACTTGCATTTGCTTTGGTGAATGAAATTGCTCACCGTCCTAATGCAGAGCAACTATTTTCTTTTGCCGCGAGTGGCTTTCGAGATTTTACCCGTATTGCAGGCAGCTCGCCTGAAATGTGGCGAGACATTAGCCTCGCCAACAAATCTGCACTTTTAAAAGAAATTAAAGCTTACCAGCAACAACTCACACACATTGAAACCTTACTTAACAATAACGATGGCGCAAGCCTAGAAGCTTTGTTTCAATGTGCCAGCATTGCGCGCAACAACTGGGCAAAAAATCAATAAATTTAATAACACCATGGAACAACTGCATCTTAACCCTGTAAAAGAAGTGGCTGGCGAAGTTACTTTACCTGGCTCTAAAAGCATTTCTAATCGCACTTTACTGTTGGCTGCATTAGCCGATGGCGTAACAGAAGTGCATGACTTACTAATTTCTGATGATACTAACAGAATGCTTGAGGCCTTAGCTAAACTTGGGGTAAAGCTAGAGAAACTTAGCGAAACCAGTTGGCGTGTACATGGTTGCCAAGGTAATTTTCCAAACAAAAATACAGACTTATTTCTAGGAAATGCTGGCACAGCATTTAGACCCCTCACCGCAGCACTCGCATTTTCCAATGGGTACTATCATCTTCATGGTGTGCCTCGCATGCATGAGCGTCCAATTGGTGACTTGGTAGATGCTTTACGCCAAGCTGGTGCTAACATTGAGTATTTAGAAAATGAAGGATTTCCACCCCTAAAAATCTCTCCTGCAAAAATTGATGTTACAAAACCTATTCAAATTAGAGGCAATGTTTCAAGCCAATTTCTCACTGCGCTTTTAATGTCATTACCACTTATCAGAGAAAACGCCACAGTAGAAGTCGTTGGCGAATTGATTTCAAAACCGTATATCGAAATCACACTCAACTTAATGCAACGCTTTGAAGCGGAAGTTGACCACGAAAATTGGCAACTATTTAGCGTTAAAGGCTCCAGTTATTTGAGCGCTGACAAGATTTATGTGGAAGGTGACGCGTCTAGCGCTTCTTACTTTTATGCTTCTGGTGCAATTGCAGGGCAAATAAATGTAAAGGGGGTCGGAAACAACAGCATTCAAGGTGATATCAAATTTTTAGATGCTATTGAATTAATGGGCGCCATTACTCATCGTGGAAATACAGCGGTACACGTTAAACAGCCTGAATCAGGAAAGTTGAAAGCTATTGATCTTGACTGTAATCATATCCCAGATGCCGCCATGACTTTAGCCGTAATGGCAGTATTTGCTGAAGGCACGACAACCCTGCGCAACATTGCCAGCTGGCGCGTTAAAGAGACAGACCGTATTGCCGCGATGGCAACAGAGTTACGTAAGCTAGGCGCGCAGGTGATTGAGGGACAAGATTTTATTACGATTACCCCGCCTAA
>CAYXGE010000033.1:0-17963 GCA_964464435.1 uncultured Methylophilaceae bacterium | reverse complement strand
GAAAAATGTACCGCTGCAAATGATAATGTTTTTGCCATGATTACTCCTTTTTTGTTTAAAATGCATCTAAAATATAAACTCTATTTTGTTGGAAACCACACAGTTAATCCAATCAATTAATATTAATGTTTTGATAGAAAATATCAATCAATGACCATACAACCACCTATTATTTGCATTGATGGCCCATCAGCGTCAGGCAAAGGTACGGTTGCGCAATTAGTGGCAAAAACGCTTAACTTTAATTATCTAGATTCTGGGGCGCTATATCGCGTGGTCGCATTGGCCGCTCATCAAAACAATATCAGCTGGCAAGATGAAGAAATGCTGACCTCTTTAGCCAAACGTCTCAATATTTGCTTTACAGAAGATAAAATTGAGCTCATTCAACCAGATAGCAGCACACAAGATATTACCCATGATGTGCGCACAGAACTCATCAGTCGTGGCGCATCAGAGGTGGCTGTGCACCCCAAATTACGTGAGGCACTTTTCGACCTTCAAAGGAGCTTTATTAAATCGCCTGGCTTGGTGGCCGATGGACGTGATATGGGTAGCGTTGTATTTAAAGAAGCAAAAACCAAAATTTATTTGACCGCCAGCGCAAAAACGCGTGCTGAAAGACGCTATAAGCAGTTGATACAAAATGAAAAGCATGCTATCCTTGAGGATATTGTAAAGGATTTAGAAGATCGCGATACACGCGATCAAGCTCGAACTGCTTCTCCCTTACAACAAACCAATGATGCCTTATTGTTAGACACAAATCAATTATCGATTAGTCAGGCAGTAGAAGCAGTATTACATCATTACAAAAACACAAAATAATCAAATAGTTAATTTGTGTTAGTGGTGCCGTTAACCTCACCGGTTTGCGGCTTTTTTAATTTTTCCCCATCGCACGGTGGGTTTTATAGGTAATTAATTTAATGGCTAACGTTTCAACATCAACCTCCTCTATGGAAAGTTTTGCAGCTTTATTTGAGGAAAGCCTAGCGCGTCAAGAAATGCGCTCAGGTGAAGTAATCACCGCTGAAGTGGTGTCAATCGATTCTGACTTTGTTGTCGTCAATGCTGGGCTCAAATCTGAGAGCGTTATCACAGCAAGCGAATTCTTAAATGATCGCGGCGAAATGGAAGTTCAAGTTGGCGATTTTGTTAAAGTGTGCATCGAATCTTTAGAAGATGGCTATGGTTCAACCAAGCTTTCACGTGAAAAAGCTAAACGTTTAGCTGCATGGTTAGATTTAGAAGAAGCCATGAATGAAGGTCGCATTATCAAAGGCATGGTTAACGGTCGTGTTAAAGGCGGCTTAACTGTCATGGTAAATGGCATTCGTGCTTTCTTACCAGGTTCATTAGTTGATGTGCGTCCTGTAAAAGACACCACGCCTTTTGAAAATAAAGAGTGGGATTTCAAAGTCATTAAATTAGACCGCAAACGCAACAACGTGGTTGTTTCTCGTCGCGCTGTGATGGAAGAGTCAATGGGTGCAGACCGTGAAGCTATGATGGATACGCTAAAAGAAGGCGCAATTATCAAAGGCGTGGTTAAAAATATTACTGACTACGGTGCATTCGTTGATTTGGGTGGTATTGATGGCTTGCTCCACATTACCGACTTGGCATGGCGCCGTGTTAAACACCCATCAGAAGTGTTAACTGTTGGTGAAGAAGTTGAAGCAAAAATCCTTAAATTTGATCAAGAGAAAAACCGTGTATCACTTGGTATCAAACAAATGGGCGATGACCCTTGGGTTGCTTTATCACGCCGTTACCCTGTAAGTACACGCTTGTTCGGTAAAGTGACCAACTTAACTGACTACGGTGCTTTCGTTGAAATCGAACCAGGCATTGAAGGCTTAGTGCACGTTTCTGAAATGGATTGGACAAACAAAAACGTTCATCCAGGCAAAATTGCACAATTAGGTGACGAAGTTGAAGTGATGATTCTTGAGATTGATGAAGATCGTCGTCGTTTATCACTCGGTATGAAACAATGCCAAGTAAATCCATGGGAAGAGTTTGCTGCTACTCATAACAAGGGCGATAAAGTATCAGGCCAAATCAAATCAATCACTGATTTTGGCGTGTTTATTGGCCTTACAGGTAGCATTGATGGCTTAATTCACTTGTCTGACTTATCTTGGACACAAACAGGTGAAGAAGCGATTCGCAACTTCAAGAAAGGTGATGAAGTTACTGCTGTTGTGTTAAGCATAGATACTGAAAAAGAGCGCATTTCTCTTGGCGTTAAACAATTAGAAGCTGACCCAAGCGGCGCTACAGAAAAAGTAGCTAGCGAGAAACCAGCGGCTAAGAAAAAAGCTAAGGCTGAAGAAGCTACATCAAAACCAGCTGACGATGCTGCTTCTGCAGGCACCACCAACTTAGGTGCCTTGCTTAAAGCAAAAATGGACAGTAAAAACAACTAGTTAAATAGGTAATGGCCATGACAAAATCAGAACTGATTGCTAATTTGGCAAATCGATTTCCACAATTGGTAGTAAAGGATGCAGAATTATCTGTAAAAACCATTCTTGACACCATGTCGGACAATCTTGCTGCTGGAGAGCGTATTGAAATTAGAGGCTTTGGTAGCTTTAGTCTTAATTATCGCCCTCCACGTCTCGGTCGCAACCCAAAGACTGGCACCAAAGTACAGGTACCTGAGAAACATGTACCGCACTTTAAAGCCGGCAAAGAGTTACGTGAACGTGTTGACTCCATCGTTTAAACTAATATTTAAGTTTAAAACATTAAAAAGCCTAGCAAAAATTTGCTAGGCTTTTTTTATTTTCGCTAATTTCAAATTGTTTAGGTAAAATCTTAGCTATGAAATTTCTAGCGGCATTATCTGCAATTGCTTTATTTTTATTATTACTGGGCTTTGCCATTAAAAATATGGGCATTGTTGAAATGCATTATTATTTGGGCTTTGTATGGTCAGCGCCGTTATCGCTTATGTTACTATTAAGCATGATGTTGGGCGTTATTCTCGGGGTGATTGCCAGCATGAGTACCATTACTAAAATGCGCAAACAAGTGATTGCGCTAAAACATGAGCTTAGCGTTTTAGGTAAGCAAACTAATCAATGAAAACATTCCCTTTATTTCTGAGTTTTAATCGCCATGGAATTTGAATACTGGTGGTTGTTAGCATTGCCTATCTTCTTTACCTTAGGGTGGTTGGCCGCGCGCTTGGATATAAAACAACTCATTTCAGAATCAACCACGCTACCAGCGGCATATTTTAAAGGCCTTAATTTTTTAATTACTGACCAACATGACAAAGCAGTAGAAGCCTTTATTGAAGCCGTTAAAGCCAATGCAGACTCACTAGAACTGCATTTTGCTCTTGGCAGTTTATTTCGTCGACGTGGTGAGGTAGACCGTGCCATTAACTTGCACTTAAGTTTACTTGAGCGCAAAGAATTGCATGACCCACAAAAAATTGCGGTAATGGCAGAACTTGCACAAGACTATTTAAAAGCAGGCTTGTTTGACCGCGCTGAAGAAATATTTAAATCACTGACAAACACTAGATACCAGCAACCCGCTTTAAGAGCGCTACTTGAAATATATGTACGTGAACGTGAATGGGAAAATGCCATCGCATCAGCAACTGAATTAGAACGCTTGTCTGGTATCAGTTTTAGAAAAGAAGTCGCGCAATACTACTGCGAACTCGCAGTTAAAGCCCAACTGATTAATGATACTGAACAAGCTAAACAACAATTAATTTTAGCCTTAGATGCCAATAAAAAGTGTGTACGCGCCAACATCATGTTAGGTGAAATTGAGGCCAAGGCTGGTCAACATGAAACGGCCATTTCATTGTGGAAACGTGTGGAGTATCAACAACCTGAATATTTGGGTGTAGTTGCAAGCAAGCTATTAGCAAGCCACCAAGCACTTGGTAAGTTAAATGAAGGTTTGGCCTTGCTCAATATTTATCAACAGAATTACCAATTGCCAACGTTGTTACATGTACTCTACGACTCCACCTTGCAAGAGCAAGGAGCAGAAGCCGCCGCACAACTCGCAAGAACTGAATTACAGAAAAAACCCAGCCTACAAACGCTAGACCAATTGCTACGTGCCAGACAACAAGGCATGCAACCTGATAGCCCAGATTTGAATTTAATACAACAATCTGTAAGAAGCGTCATTGGCAACCGAAACACTTATTCGTGTGTGCAATGCGGCTTTAAGGCCAAACACTTTCATTGGCAATGCCCAGCGTGTAATGCTTGGGAATCGCTACCACCAGACCCAAACGAAGTAATCGCTTAAGTTATATTCTATGAATGACTCTAAAATTATCATTGCGCTAGATTATGCGCAGAGCTCAGACGCAATGCCGTTAGTAAAGCAACTTGACCCCAAACTTTGTAAGCTAAAAGTAGGCAAAGAGCTGTTTACTGCAAGTGGACCTGCATTTGTTGAAAACTTAGTAAAGCTAGGTTTTGATGTATTTTTAGACCTTAAATTTCATGATATTCCAAACACTGTATCTAAAGCTTGTCAGGCCGCAGCCAGCCTTGGGGTATGGATGCTCAATGTGCATGCTTCTGGCGGCATTGCTATGATGCAAGCGGCACAGGAAGGTGTAGATAAAAGCTCTCACTCCCCTTTGCTAATTGCAGTGACAGTTCTAACCAGTATGGACCAAGTCACTTTAAACCAGCTTGGGGTGTCAGGCAACTTAGCTGACCATGTATTAAGACTTGCCTTACTCACACAGCAAGCTGGCTTGGCTGGCGTAGTTTGTTCTGCACAAGAAGCACGCATGCTAAGAACACAATTAGGCAATGACTTTTGTCTCGTAACGCCAGGCATTCGCCCAGCCAATGTCAACGCCAATGACCAATCTCGCGTTGTTACACCTAGCGAAGCTATGCAATTAGGCGCAAGCTATTTGGTGATAGGCAGACCCATTACCCAAGCAAGTAACCCCTTACAAGCCTTAATAGAAATTAACAAAGAAATTGATGCCTAAGGTTGGATGCATTTTACTGCAAGCGTATGATATGCTATGTTTTTTTAACTAACTTAATCGGGAGATATAAATGAAAAAATGGATGTTAGCTTTTGTAGTAGCATTGACCTTAGCCTTAAATGCGTTTGCTGGTGTCAACATCAACACGGCAACACAAGCTGAACTTGAAGCGCTTGACGGCATTGGCCCAGTGAAAGCACAAGCCATTATTGATTACCGCAAAAAAAACGGTGGTTTTAAATCTGTGGATGAGTTAGAAAAAGTGGATGGTGTTGGTCCAGCCACGCTAGCCAATATTAAAAAAGATGTGTCAGTAAGTGGTAAAACCAGCTTACCAGCTTCTGCTGCCCCTGCAAGCAAAGAGGTTAAACCTGCAAAAGAAGTAAAAGAACCTAAAGCCAAGAAAGAAAAGGCTGAAAAAGAGGTTAAAGAAGAAAAACCAGCTAAAGAAATGAAAGAGCCTAAAGCGAAGAAGGAAAAAGCTGAAAAAGAAATGAAAGAAGAGAAACCAGCTAAAGAGAAAAAAGAGCCTAAAGCTAAGAAAGAAAAAGCGGATAAAGAAGATAAAGCGGATAAGCCAAAAAAAGAAGCTAAAGAGAAAAAAGAATCTAAAGCAAAGAAAGATAAAAAAGCTGAATAATCGCTATCAAGTTCTGACTATCAAAGCCCCGTTATGGGGCTTTTTTTATGGTTTTAGTTAGCGCAAGTACATGCAACCGTCTTATTTTTAGACTACACTCATATTATATTGCGTTAGCAAAAATATTTATGAATTGGGGAGAGGCATTCAGCTCATGGCAGTCAATCAACATCAAAAACAAACGGGATTTACCTTAATTGAAATCATGGTAGTGATAGTAATTTTAGGCATTTTAGCATCACTGATTGTACCTAAAATTATGGGGCGACCTGATGAGGCAAGAATCGTAGCGGCTAAACAAGATATGTCTTCTGTAATGCAGGCTTTAAAGTTATATAAATTAGACAATCAGCGTTACCCTACCACAGAGCAAGGTTTGCAAGCATTAATAACCAAACCAACTAGCGAACCCACTCCTAAAAATTGGAACAGCAATGGTTATTTAGAACGTCTGCCTATTGACCCTTGGGGAAATCCATATCAATACCTAAACCCAGGACTGCATGGAGAGCTCGACATTATTAGTCTTGGGGCTGATGGTGCCGTAGGCGGCGAGGGCAATGATGCAGATATTGGTAACTGGCAACCTTAGTTTTAACTCATATGCGCACTAAGAAGCTTGGTTTTACGCTTGTTGAGGTATTAGTAGTATTGGTGATTGTTGGCGTAATGCTCGGTATGGTCACCGTCAATTTTACCCAAGACGATCGTCAACAGTTACAACAAGAAGCCCACAAATTAGCACTCTTACTAAGCCATGCCAGCAATACTGCGCGCACCACGGGAAAACCAATTGCATGGTCTAACCAATCGCATCAATACGGCTTTTATACCCTAGCAGACGATGGTAGAACTTGGCATACATTCTTAACGGATAGTCCGTTAAGGAGCCGTGAATTACCAGAAGGAATGCATATTGAAACTACAAAAGTTTCTGGAAGTATTCAAAAACCTGGGGAATTACTCATTTTTTCACCTGCAGGCTTAAACGCTGACTTTAATATTCAACTTATTTCTAAAAAGTATGATGCTGAAATATTGGGCGCTCAAACATTAATAGTCGCTATCCAAGGTGATCTTTTAGGCAATGTGATAGATAAGCCGGTCGTCGAGAGGCGCAATTAATGCTTATTCGTCAAGCCAAGTTATCCAAGGGGTTTACTTTAATTGAGGTGTTAGTCGCTATGGCCATTTTAGCTGTTGCACTAGCGGCTGCAAACCGCGCTTCGGGTTTGGCGATTAATCACAGTGTAGCCCTTAAGCATCGCATTTTGGCAGACATGGTGGCACAAAACCAATTGGCTTTGCATATTGCTAATGACGATTGGAAAAGTGGTCGATTTTCAGGTACAACGCAACAAGCCGGCATCACGTTTAAATGGCAAGAAGAAATTACTAGCACGCCAAACCCAGCCTTTATGAAACTCACGATTACCGTGCAAGATCCACAACAACCTCAACACCACATCAGACGTTTGGTCGGGTTTTTAGTTAATCCGCAGTATCAATATGGTCAGTAAACCAAAACATAATAATAAGGGGTTCACACTCATTGAGCTATTAGTCGCTTTGGTAATCTTTGCGATTCTCTCTGCATTAAGTTATAGAAGTTTAAGCGCCTTGATTCAAACCAAGCAACGTATAGAATCTGAAACAACCAAATGGCGCGAAGTCATGCTTTTTTTTAGCCGCTTGGATACCGATTTACGTCATGTGGTTAATCGCCCTATACGGGTAGACAAATCACAACAAGCTGCATTCTTGGCAAAGCCAGAACTAAATTCATTAGAAGATGCACAATTGAGCTTTAGCAGGCTTGGTAACCCCATGCAAACAGGCAGTTTGATGGATACACAACGTATTGCCTATCGTTATAAAGCTGGTAATATCGAGATGTTGGTTTGGCCAGCTTTAGATATTGAAAGTGGCACAATGCCCACGATTTACCCAGTATTACATGGTGTGAAATCAATGGCCTTACGTTATAAACCAGCCAGAGCAACCACTTGGGTAAATGCATGGCCAATAGCACTCACTGATGGCGCTGCAATGCCTAAGGCAGTTGAAATTAGTATAGTACTGAATACAGGTGAAGCCTTGAAACGGACCTATCTTTTACCATAATGAAAACTTACCAATCAGGAATTGCTGTCATTTCTGCCATGTTATTGGCCGCGTTGACTACCGTCATCGTAGCGCAAACTATTTGGCAACAACAGCTACTCATGAGCGAACTTGAAAATCAGTTAAATGCCAGCCAAGCACAATGGATGACTGATGCAGCCATTCAATGGGCGCGACCAATATTAGCAGAAGATAATAAAACCAATGCGATTGATCATCATCAAGAGTTATGGGCCACACGCCTACCTAGCACCAAAATTGAGGGCGGAAAGATATCTGGTCAAATTATTGATATGCAACAGTTTTTTAACCTAAATAATGTTAAAAATGAAAACAGCTCGCAACAAGCCCTAAGCAGACTGCTCAACAAGCTTTCATTAAATGAAACACTGATGCCAGCGCTAATGGATTGGTTAGATGAAGATGATATTGCCAACGGTGCCGAAGGCGTAGAAAGCAACTACTACAGCGAACAAATCCCTGCTTACCTAGCGGCTAACCAAGCGTTAGTTGAAATGGGAAATTTAATTCGCGTCAAAGATTTTGATGCTGAAACCGTGAATAAATTGCGTCCATTTGTCACAGTATTACCTAAAAATACTGAGCTGAACGTCAATACTGCCTCTGCAGAGGTGCTTTCATTTGTGTTACCCGAGATTAATTTACAAGAAGCGCAAAGCCTAGTTGCGTATCGTAATGTCACACCATTTTTAAGCATTGCAGACTTTAGAGAACGCATGCCAGATCAAGAAGTTGATATCGGTAATATTAATTTATCTGTTAATAGTCGCTACTTTTTGGTAACCTGCATAGCGCAAATAGACCGCACTAGTGTGCGTGTTGAGGCTTTGCTGTATCGTGATGATACTGGCTGGCCTGTCGTCATTTGGAAAAGAATAGGTTAACCTTGACTACCTTAAGAATTTTTATTGCACAACATCACATAGCGCAGGCATCACCCTCCAGTGCATGGGTGCTATTTGACAGCCTTGGCAGCGTATTAAGACAAGGAGAAGATGCGCTCAACCACCTACCTGTTGCTGACCAAACTGAATTGGTTGTGCCCGCAGAATGGGTAAGCTTGGTTAAGTGCACACTACCCGCTGGCAATCGTAAAAGATTACAAGAAGCGCTTCCCTACTTGGTTGAAGACCATGTCATTGCCAACCCAGATGAAATTCATGTTGTCATCGCGCAGAGCATTAATTCCACCGAAGCGATGCTTGCCAGTATCCATAAAGAAACCCTTAAAAATCTCATTCATACATTTCATCAGAAGCAATTAGAGATTCAATCGGTGTTGCCTGCTACAGTTTGTACGACATTAGAAACTCAAACATGGCATTTAGTATTAGATACACAAACCACTTTTTTACGCACCGCTCAATGTAATGGTTTTGCGCTTGAGCTAGATGAACCAAGCACTCCACCTTTAGCCTTAACAATGGCTTTAGCACAGTCAAAACAGGCTAATAATGCGCCACTAGAATTAATCATTGGTGGCAACCAAAGTCAGCTAGTAAGCCAACATTTAGAAACGTGGTCGCAGCAATTAGGTATTCCAGTCGTACTGAGCAAACGAGATTGGAAATTAACACCTCCCAGCAATAGCATGAACTTTCTACAAGGTCATTTTTCACCTAAACCTAAAGTGTTGGCTTGGCTATTACAAGCCAAACCTGCGCTTATCATGTTGGCAAGTATTGTGGCCATCAGTCTCATTGGTTCATGTATAGACTGGGCGCGTTATGCCTTTGAAAAACACCGTTTAGACCGTGAGATGAACGCATTGTTTATGCAAACGTTTCCTGACGCTGGCAATATTGTAAATGCGCCATTACAAATGCAACGTAAGCTTGATGAGATGCGGCACGCCAATGGCGATGCTAATAGCAATGACTTTCTACAATTACTCGCGCATATTAGTAGCCACGCAGGCAACTTAGGGCAAGTGAGCGCCATGCATTATGAAAATGGTGAGATAAGCCTCAACATGCAGGCCACTAATGCAGCGGCAGCCAATGCCTTAGCACAAAAAATATTAGTGCCAGGACGTATTGCGGTGGTTGAGAATATCAAACCGAATGCAAAAGGCGTGGACTTTCAACTTGTGTTTAAGGCAGATGGCGAATGAAACAAGCGCTTTTAAATAAATGGCAGTCTATGTCTGCACGAGACCGTCAGATACTGATGGTAATTGCAACTGCTGTAACAATATTGGTGGTGTATGCCTTTATTTGGCTGCCTAGTGTACAAGCGCGGGCAACGTTAAGCCAAGCAGTGCTAGAAAAGAAGTCACAACTTGCACAGATGCAGATACAAGCGGGGCAAATCCAAACCCTTAAAACTGCGATTGGTATCAGCCATAGCGGTGCGAGTGGTTTACAAAACGCTGTGAACGCCTCTGCCAAGTTGCATCAGGTGGCACAATATATCAGCGCCACAGAATCACTAGAACAAGGCGGCTTGCATATTAGCATGCCAAGCATTAGTTTTGATGCATGGGCAAAATGGGCATTTGCTTTGCAAACTGAACATCAAATTCGTATTGCTACTGCACATATTCAAGCCTTACCCACTGGACTAGTGCATGTAGAGGCGGATTTAGTAACGACAGAATAGCAATGCCAACAAAATTCAAGTTCAAACTAGCCTTAATTTTAGGGGCAATGTGTTTTTTAGGGGCGCTGATATTCAATGCACCAGCCACATTACTCGCACAAGCCTTAAGCCAACAAAAGCAACAACCCTTTCGCTTAGCTAATGCACAGGGCACCATTTGGCAGGGCCAAGCAACGCTAATGATTGAAAACGAGCAACAGCTAGCGCTTGGTCAAATCGCATGGAAATTGCAAGGTTTAGCGTTATTTAATCAACTGTTGGCAGCCACTGTGGTTTGGAACAACCAAGCCCCAGCGCAGCTTAACCTTTCCCGCCAATCTATTAGTATTGATAACCTCAACATTACTCTACCTGCCAGCATCATTGCCTATTGGGTACCCAGCTTAAATGCAGTTTCTTTAGGTGGAAAGCTCGTAGTCTCCTCCACCCACATGCAATATGCGAACGAAGCATTTGAAGGCAATGCAAACATTGAATGGCAACAAGCCAGTGCCGCCATTAGCAAGGTAAACCCGCTTGGTTATTACGTACTCACAATCACAGGCCAAGGTTTAGCATCTAAAAGTACGGAACTAGATTTACAACTTTCTACGACAACGGGGCCACTTAAATTAAGTGGAAGTGGTTCGTGGTCACCACAATCAAGCTTATCTTTTTACGGCGTGGCCTCTGCCAACGCTGAATTGGAAGCACTAAGCCCTTTGTTACATAGTATTGGCAATGAAGAAATAGCCAATTCTGGACAGTTTCATTTCGGGCTTTAAGCATAAAAATACCATCATGAAAGCGCAATTAAAAAAAGTAGCAAACTCAACTTCAAGACCACCATTGTTGCGCTATCCAATCATAGATAGTTGGCGCGGCATGACCATTATTTTGATGGTGGCATACCATTTTTGTTTTGACTTAAACCAATTTAACCTTACCCAGTTTGCGATGAACAGTACCCCATTTTGGCTAACTGCAAGGGTCATTATTGTCAGCAGTTTTTTATTGTTGGTTGGTGTCTGTTTATCGCTCGCTAATGCGCAAGGTAATAAGCATTTTTGGCAACGCATCTTTAAAGTGAGTTTATGTGCACTCATTGTTACGATTGCTACTATGCAGATGTTTCCAGAAAGTTATGTGTTTTTTGGTATTTTGCATTTTATTGCACTTGCCAGTGTGCTTGCTCAACCTTTGCTCAACAAACCTACATTACAACTAAGTTTAGGCATAATTATTTTAATCATAAGCTTAATTTTTTCACATCCTGTATTTGACACCCCCTATTTGCAATGGATAGGGTTAATGACATTTAAACCGATTACCGAAGATTATGTGCCACTATTACCTTGGTTTGGCGTAGTTTGTTTGGGTATGACACTTGGAAACAAAATTTTAAAACAACAACAATTGGGTCAATTTGCATCCAACCCAGCATATACCCACCCTGTACTAAGTTATATGGGACAAAAAAGTCTATTGATTTATATGGTACATCAGCCTATTTTAATGGCAATATTATGGCTAGCAGTTCAATTATTGAGAGGTCAATAAGCAAGATGGCACGCGTACAACTTTCAAAACCTTGGCAAAACGCCATCATTCATGGCCTTAATTATGGCATGGTTGCATTATTTGCCATCACCCTTGCCTATTGGGTATGGGTGTTTATAAAACCCCAGCCAACACCTGTTGCCCCACCAGAAGTAGCCTCTACGCAAACCTTGTTACCCAGTATTTTAGCCAGCCATTGGTTTGGGTCTAGTCATGGCACAGTAGAAAAAGATGTGTATCAAGGTGGAGAATTGAAATTAGTAGGATTATTAAGTCCTAGTCAACGCCAAGCAGGATTTGCTATTTTTAAACTGAGCAACGGACAACAACAATATGCTGTACTCAATCAAGAAATTACGGCTGGCGTTAAATTAGAGGACATACAAAGCAATAGTGTAACGATTGTGCAAAATGGCATAAAGCATCAATTGCCATTAGAAAATCCTGTTGATAGCAAAGCAGTTGGGATTATCCCCAGTGTAGCTGAGATTAAAAGTACTCCAGTGAGTATTGAAAAACCTTCAGAAAAGCCTGTGTTATCAAATCAAAATGCAAACACGACAGCACCTAGCCCCTCTGCACCAACTGCACCTGCTGCAACACCTCAAGTGCCAGTCACGCCTGAAAGCACTTCAGCAATGATTCAGCGTTATATTAAAGAGCTACCTAAATAAAATAACTGATGAATGGAGTGCAAAACCAACTTTGCTAAGGACTACTTGATGAGTTGATTCATTTCAATAATCGGTAGCAAGATAGCAAGTACAATAGCCAGCACCATCAAGCCCATAATCAAAATTAATATAGGTTCCATCAATGCGGTAAGCATACTAATACGATTTTCCATCTCGCGGGATTGCTGTGTTGCGGCACTTTCTAGCATGGTATCCAACTGCCCCGTAGCTTCGGCACTTGAAATTAAGTGAATTAAAATAGGTGGAAACAATTGACGCGTTTTTAACGCTTTGCTTAATGGTGTTCCATCGCGCACTTGATCAATCGCCTCTTCAACCGCATGGCGCATAGGCAAGTTGCTGATAATTTTGGCTGCAGCTTTCATCGCGCTAATAATAGGCACGCCACTACCCACCAAAATAGCCAGCGTGCTTGCTAACCTCGCCGTATTAAGCCCTCTTACCAGAGGGCCAACCAAAGGCCAATTAAGCAATTGTTGATGCCATTGAAATTGAATTTCTGGATTTTTAAGGGCTTTTTTTAGCAATACAATAGCGATGACAATCAAGCCTAATAAGTAAGGCCAAGTGACACTTAAAATATCGCTCAGGCCAATTAAAGCACGTGTTAACAGCGGTAACGTTTGCTTAGACTGTTCAAATGCACTTACAATTTGTGGCACCACATACACCAACAAGCCCCCAATCACTAGCAAGGCAACAATGGTCACGAGCGCTGGGTAAATAAACGCCACCACTACTTTTTGTTTTAACACATGGCGAGATTCAGTATATTCTGCCAAACGCAAGGTGACTTGCGCTAACTCGCCTGACTCTTCACCCGCATAGACAATAGCACGGTAAATATCAGGAAATATATGCGGGTACTTTGCTAGCGCCCCAGATAAGGTGCTACCAGACATCACCTCTGACTTAACTGCCTGCATCACCTCTTTGGTATAGTCGTTTTCTGATTGCTCCACAATTGCACTTAGTGCTTGATCTACAGTAAGCCCTGCAGTGAGTAAGGTGGATATTTGGCGAGTAACTAAACTCAATTCTGAGGAAGAAAATGTACGCCTGCTTAGCCATGACATGCTAGATTCTTTAGCTACACTATCTTCAATTGCATCAAGTTTAAGAGGCGTGAGTTGCATATCGCGTAAGCGGCTACGCGCTAGCCTAATGGAGTCACCTTCTACCGTGCCTTTGTTGAGTTTGCCACTTGCATCTAGGGCTTCAAACTTAAACACCGCCATGTCTACGTCTCAATGATTTCTTTTTTATTAATCACGCGTTACCGAAAGCAACTCTTCTAGCGAGGTCGTACCTTGCAATACCCAACGCATGCCATCTGTACGCAAATCATCCATATTGCGTTGTGTGGCATATTGCTTCAATGCTTGTTCTGAAGCACGTTCATGCACTAATTTACGTAATGAGTCATCCATCGTCAGTAGCTCATAAATGCCCGTTCTACCAATATAGCCAGTGCCATGACAATGCTCGCAACCAACGGCATGATAAATCACTTGTGGTACTTTGCTAGAATTAACATTCATCAAAGCTAGCTCGGTGGCATCTGGCGCCTCGGCACGCTTACAATGTGGACAAAGATTGCGCACTAAACGCTGAGCCAACACACCAGAAAGAGATGACGCTAATAGAAATGGCTCAACCCCCATGTCCATCAAACGCGCAACTGCGGCAAATGAATCATTAGTATGCAAAGTAGCTAACACTAAATGGCCTGTCAAACTTGCTTGTACAGCAATTTGTGCGGTTTCAACGTCACGAATTTCACCAATCATAATCACATCAGGGTCTTGGCGTAATATCGAGCGCAATGCCTTGGCAAAGGTCATGTCAATACGCGTATTGACCTGCGTTTGTGCAATTTTAGGCAAATCATATTCAATCGGGTCTTCTACCGTCATGATATTTAGTTTACTAGCGTCAACGCGTGATAAAGCAGAATAAAGCGTGGTCGTTTTACCTGAGCCCGTAGGACCCGTGACTAAAATAATGCCATGCGGTTGATGAATTAAACTATCCATCTTGGCCAAGGTTTCTTGACTCATGCCCAAGCTGGTTAAGTTCATACGACTACTGTCTTTTTCTAGAATACGTAGCACCACTCGCTCGCCATGCCCAGTAGGTAGCGTTGAAACACGCACATCTACCGCTTTACCTGCAATTCTGAGGGTAATACGCCCATCTTGGGGCAAGCGTTTTTCAGCAATATCGAGTTGTGCCATCACCTTTAGGCGCGACACCATCGCTGCATGTAAACCACGGTGAGGCTCAACCACATTGCGCATGGTGCCATCAATTCTAAAGCGCACAACAGAACGTGTTTCATAAGGCTCAATATGAATGTCAGAAGCATTGGCATTAAGCGCTTGCGTAAGAATCGCATTAATCATTCTAATAACAGGCGCACCGTCGCCCGCATCAAGCAAATCTTCTACTGGCGGCAACTCTTGAATCAATTGCGATAAATCTAGATCACTTTGAATATCATCCACCAACCCTGCAGCAGATTCTTGTGAGTATGCCTGTGTTAATAGTTGGTCAAAAGTTTCTAAACTGACAATATTTGCTTTAACTTTAACACCGAGCACGCGCTTTGCTTCAGCCAAAGAGGCGGGGCTTGCATCTTGACGTAACGCGACTTCGGCAAAGTCTGTTTGCATATTAACCAACACCACGCCTTTTGCTTTAGCAAAAGCATAAGGAATCAATCTAGTTGCTAGCGGATTCGGACTTGTTGTCATTTTTTAGGCATATTTCAATCAAATAAAACGATTTCAAACTAAGCTATGTTAAATAGCTTAATATTTTACACTCAATAATTTTTAACATTTCTCATAAATGTCATAGCTTCAACACAAAAACTCATTCATAATAAGGACTTGTCATTGCATTTTAAACAATACTAACATCATCATACTTTAATTTTATAAGACAAATGCAACAACCCATAAAGTTTATTTAAATAACACTATGAAAATGCAATACACCCTCAGCTTAATGTTGTCTAAACTTTCATTGTTTACAGTGCTAGTGTTGCTTTTATTAGCTAAGCCTGCAAGCGCTATGGACGAAGAAAAAGTAACACTCAATTTTGTCAATGCTGATATCGAGTCTGTGATTAAGGCCATTGGTCAAATTTCTGGTAAAAATTTTATCATTGACCCGCGCGTAAAGGGCACTGTTAATATTGCCTCAGCTACGCCCATTCCCCCTGCAATGGCGTATCAAGTATTACTTTCAGCATTAAGAACACAAGGCTTTACCGCCAGTGAAGGCAATGGCGTGATTACCATTTTGCCAGAAACCGATGCCAAATTACGTTACAACCCAACCGTCAGCGGTAAAAACAAACTAGGTGGCGACCAAATCATAACCCAAGTGTTTGCCATTAAATATGAGTCTGCGAATTTATTAGTGCCTGTACTTAAACCTTTAATTTCACCAAGTAATATTATCAATGCTTACCCTAGCAACAACATGCTCATTATTACTGATTACGCTGAAAACCTAAAAAAAGTAGCTAAGCTGATTCAAACCATAGACCAACCAAGCCCACAAGAAAGTGAGCTTGTTAAAATTAAATATGCTAATGCAGTCGAATTAGCGCAAACGCTGAGTAAACTTGTCGATACGCCTGCCGCTGGTGCAGAACCTACACGCAAAATGCTAGTTGTGCCTGATGCACGTTCTAATAGCATTATTTTAAAGAGTGACAATCAAGGCCAAATTAATCGCGCAAAACAACTCATTCAGCAACTAGATACGCAAAATACCGCAGGCAACAGCATTCATGTGGTGTATTTACGTAATGCCGATGCAAAAAAATTAGCTAATACGCTACAAGCGCTTACCTCTAGTAACAGTAATGCGTTTAGTAGTGGCGACACTGAGAGCCCTTCTGCTAGTGCCCCAGTAGTCACCAATACCAGCCCAACTAATCAAGCAAATACCGCAGTTATGAATCTGCCCATGAGTGCTACTACTTCAGCCTCTGAGTCAAACAACCCATCCATGATTCAAGCGGATACCGCCACCAATGCGCTTATTATTACTGCGCCAGATCATGTATTTAATATGTTGCGTGGCGTCATTGATAAACTCGATGTTAAACGTGCGCAGCTCTACATTGAAGCATTGGTGGCCGAAGTATCCACTGACAAGACTTCTGAGTTTGGCATTCAGTGGCAAGACCTTAGTAATCTTGAAGCTGGGAGTAATAATGTGCGCGCCTTTGGCGGTACTAAATTTAACAGTGCTGGAGCAAACATTAATAGCGTCGCGCAAAACGTAGGCAACGCTAGCAATGGTCTTAATATTGGTATTGTAAAAGGACAAATTAACGTGCCTGGTTTAGGCACCATTACTAATTTAGGCTTACTAGCGCGTGCTTTAGAGGCAGATGTTAACGCTAATATTTTATCAAAACCCAATTTACTTACCTTAGACAATGAAGAAGCCAAAATCGTGATTGGGCAAAACGTACCGTTTATTACTGGGCAGTTTACGCAAGCCGCGGTAGGTGGCGTAAATCCATTTCAGACGATTGAACGTCAAGATGTTGGGTTAACCCTCAAAGTCAAACCACAAATTTCTGAGGCAGACACCATTAAATTAAAAATTTACCAAGAAGTCTCAAGCGTGATTGACGCCTCTAATGCAGCTGGTATTACCACCAATAAACGTTCTATTGACACCTCAGTCTTAGTAGATGATGGCAATATCATTGTGTTAGGCGGCCTTATTGAAGATAGAATTTCAGAGACCATTAATAAAGTACCACTACTTGGTGATTTACCCTTGCTAGGCAACTTATTTAGAACCCAAGGTCGTGGCCATAAAAAAACCAACCTCATGGTATTTTTACGCCCTTATGTGATTAGAAATGATGAGGCGAGTAATGCCATTACCAACGACCGTTACGAGTATATTCGTAATCAAGAAAGCTTAGTTTCACCCAAACCACATTGGGTATTACCTGATTTACCTGAGGTTAAAATGCCCGATATCAATGAAAAACTCTATCAAAAACCACTGTTTGAAAAAGAATTAAAATCTAGCAAACCAAGTAACACAAAAGAATAGTAAGAATCATGTTAGTTAAATATCGTCGTTTTATTGTACTAGTTGTAATGTGCGCGACTATGTTAATCGCTTATTTAGGCTTTCAACAATACCAAGCTAAACAAGCGAAAATAGCCGAACAAAAACTAGACCAAGAACGCAAAGAAACGGGTGAGAGAATTAGAGCTGGCGCAAAACTACTGGCTGAACAAAACGCAAAAAACCCGTTCAAGTTACCTGATGATCCACTCGCGCCGCCAGCGCC
>CAYXGE010000032.1:14421-20002 GCA_964464435.1 uncultured Methylophilaceae bacterium | reverse complement strand
GCTAAATTTAAATTTAATATCAGTGATGCGACAAAATTGACCACACTTGTGAACTGGTTTGAACAGGATGCACAAGACCCTTTGGGTTTAACCAAGCAAGATGTTGATAGAAATAGAAAGGGAGTCGTAGCCGCTGCAATAAATGCAAATACAAGTGTCTCTAGGAGTCACACTCAAATTGGATTTAATTTAGAGCATTTATTGAACGCTAACAATAAACTTACATTAATACCATATATAGGTAATAGAGAGAATTCTCAGATACTTCCATTCAATCCTACAGGAACCAATGCAAGAACCAGCCAGATTTCAAGAGATTTTTATGGTACAGATTTACGCTGGGATAACAATGGAGAGATAATGGGGCGAAACTATACAGTCAGTTTCGGCATTAACTACGGCAAATCAGAAGACGATAGGTTAGACACTAATACGCAGCTTGCTGGCATAGCAGCCAACGCACCCAATCGAAATGAAGAAAATATATCAACTAATTTTGACAGATATTTCCAAGGTAAATTATCTGCTACTGACACAGTCGATATTCATGCAGGCTTACGTCGTACTAAAGTTAATTTGAGAATAAATGACAACTTTGTTGTAGGAGCCAATTCAAACGGTAATAACAGTGGCAATGTGTCTTACAACAAAACTACTCCAGTTATTGGGGCTGTATGGAAGGTAACTCCTCAAGTCAATCTGTATGCAAACTACGGCAAAGGATTTGAAACGCCAACCTTTGTAGAGGTCGCTTTCAATACAACTGCAAACAATGCCACACCAAACTTATCTCTTAGACCTAGTGAAAGTGAAAACTTTGAAATAGGTACTAAAGCTTTTCTTAGTGATAATACCCTAGCCAATTTAACAGTATATTATGTCAATACTAACGATGAGATAGTTACCAGTGAAAATTTAAATGGTAGAAGTGTCTTTACTAATGCTGGCAAAACTAAGAGAACTGGTATGGAGTTCTCGATAGACTCAAAATTTGACAACAATCTTTCGACTTATTTAGCATATACTCTATTAAATGCTAAATTCGACTCTAGCTTTGCAAGTTTTAGCGGCCTGGTAGAATCAGGTAATCGTATACCTGGAACTTATCGTAGCCAGATTTATGGTGAGGTGGCTTGGAAATATGAACCGCTTGGTTTCAATACTGCCTTTGAAGGTCGCCACAATAGCAAGGTGTATGTCAATGACATAAACACTGATATAGCCTCTTCTTATACTATTTTTAACTTGCGCGCTGGGTTTGAGCAAAACTTAGCAAACTGGAATTTTAGAGAATACTTACGTGTTGAAAATATGTTTGATAAAGAATATATAGGGTCTGTAAGAGTTGGTGACGCTAATCAACGCTTCTTTGAACCAGGTGCGGATAGAAATTATTTAGTTGGCCTAAGCGCTAACTATAAATTTTAGTTACTCGTCAATACTGTTAAGCCAGCCGATATTTGCGGCTGGCTTTTTTATTTTTCTATTTTAGTGTTTAATCAACACTTATTCATTTATTAATCTATTTCAATTACAGAGAAGCCCATGTCGATTCATGTTGATGTCAAAATTTTAGATGCTCGCCTTAAAAGCAATATGCCAAGCTATGCCACTACTGGCTCGGCAGGGCTTGATTTACGTGCCTGCATCGAACATACGCAGACCTTACATCCTGGTGAAACAACACTAATTCCCACGGGCATGGCCATTCATCTTGCCAATCCACAATATGCCGCTCTAATATTGCCACGCTCTGGCTTAGGACATAAACACGGCATTGTATTAGGCAATCTAGTGGGGCTGATTGATTCAGACTATCAAGGCCAATTACTCGTTTCTTGCTGGAACCGAAGTAAAGAGTCTTTCATCATCAACCCAATGGAACGTATCGCGCAACTCGTAATTGTGCCTGTGATGCAAGCAGCTTTTAATATTGTAGAAGAGTTTGATTCAAGTGCACGTGGTGAGGGCGGTTTTGGTAGCACCGGAAAAAGCTAATATTATTTAAGAAAATAAGACATTTAGCTTGAATTGGCAGTAAGATTCGTACTATAATTGCGGTCTTTCGCAAAAAGCAAAGTATTTTGGAGACAAACCATGGCACGTGTATGTCAGGTAACAGGCAAAAAGCCAATGGTGGGAAACAATGTTTCTCACGCACAAAACAAAACAAAACGTCGTTTTCTTCCTAATTTGCAAAATCGCAAATTTTGGGTTGAAAGTGAAAATCGCTGGGTAAGCCTGCGTATCACTAACGCTGCATTACGTACTATTGACAAAAATGGCATTGATGCTGTTTTGGCTGATATGCGTGCTGCTGGCGAAAAAGTTTAAGGAGCTTAAGCCATGCGTGAAAAAATTAAATTAGAGTCTAGTGCTGGTACAGGTCATTTTTATACCACCACAAAAAATAAACGTACCATGCCAGAGAAAATGGAAATCAAAAAATTTGACCCAGTTGCTCGCAAGCATGTGATGTACAAAGAAACAAAACTTAAGTAATTTACTACTTAACACAAAAAAGCCCGTTATAACGGGCTTTTTTATTGGCAATTGGTTACGAATGCCTGGGTAATGGTTGCATTAAATGCACTTGGCGTTGAGGGAATGGGATTTCAATCCCATGATGCTTAAACAGATTCCAAATACTGAGATACAACTCAGTTTGCATTTTTGCTGACCCTTCTTCAGGGTCAGCTATCCAGTACGACAAGACGAGATCAATCCCGCTCTCAGCAAATGCTTTAATAAACACTTCTATTCCTTCCGTCTTGATGACTCTTGGATGTTGATTAGCCACTTCTTTCATGAGTGTGATGACTTGCTCTAAATCACTGTGATACGCCACCTGAATCGATTGTTCTATTCTCGCGCGATGTACCGCTGAGGTGTGATTAATCACTACTTCGGTAATCAACATTTCATTGGGGATAATGACCTCGGTACCATCAAGCTTGCGCAACATTAGATAGCGTGAACGCAAGTCTTTAACAACCCCATAGTGTTTATCTACAGTAATTAAATCACCTATTTGTACTGAGTGATCTACAAGAATAATAAATCCACTGACATAATTACTGGCAATCTTTTGCAAGCCAAAAGCCAAACCTACACCTAGCGCACCACCAAATACCGAAAGCAAGGTGATATCTAAACCAACAGCAGATAGTGCAACAAGTACTGCCACAAAAGATAAGAATATACGCACTAGTTTTGCTAGCACCACGCGAATATTAATACTCACGTTTTCAGCACGCATCAATTTATTTTCAATGATACGGCTAATCCATAGCGCAATAAATAAGGTAACAAGGATAGTCAGTAATCCTTGAAATAGCTGGAGTAAATTAAGTTTTGTCTTTCCCAACGTAAAGCTAACACTTTCTAACAGCAAATATATTTCTGGCAATATACCGCTAAGGTGCAACGCCAACACTATCCATACTATTGCACTAATAGTATTTTCCATTGCGCGCAACCAACCGCTAGGATTAAAAATATAACGTAAGGCATAAACAGCTAAACGTATCACTGCCATGGCAATAAGTAACCTTGAGAATAGCCTAAGCATTGCAACATGCTGAAATTCGCTTAGTATCCATTGCCCTATCAACACAAATGCTAATGATGAAAGGGGGAATAAAATTCGATTAATGCCACCTATTGCTAGCTTCCAATCTTCTGGCGCATGGCGCATCACATAGGCTCTTAAAACCCCGTTGACAGACCATGCAAGTACTAACGAAGCCGCAATCACCATGAGTTGCCAAACAAAGGCTGGTGAAGCAAAGTCAGCCTTGATTTCACTCCATATCAGTAACATTTCATTATTCATGATGCCTTAAATTAAAAAGAGGGTCGCTAGACCTAAGAAAATAAAGAATCCACCACTGTCTGTGACCGCCGTAATTAGAACACTTGAACCTACAGCAGGGTCGCGACCAAACTTTGTCAGCACCATAGGAATCATGACACCCATCACGGCAGCCAATAATAAGTTCAGTGTCATAGCCGACATCATGACTAAACCTAATTGATAATTGCCATAAATAAAGTAGGCAATAAATCCTAAAACGCCACCCCAAATCAGTCCATTCATTAACCCAACGCCAACCTCTTTAGTTAACAATGCGCGCTTACTTGAAGCGGAAACCTGACCTAAAGCCAGGCCTCGCACAATCATAGTGGTGGTTTGATTGCCTGAGTTGCCACCAATGCCTGCCACTATTGGCATTAAGGCCGCTAAGGCTACAATTTTTTCAATAGAGCCTTCAAATACACCTATTACACGTGATGCAATAATAGCGGTAACAAGGTTAACAGCTAGCCATGTCCAGCGGTTTTGTACTGATTTCCAGACAGAAGAAAACAAATCTTCTTCTTCACGTAAGCCAGCCATGGACAACATATCACTTTCAGCCTCATCGCGGATATAATCCATGATGGCGTCCACAGTAATACGTCCTATCAGCTTATTGTTGCCATCAACTACAGGTGCAGTTACAAGGTCATAGCGTTCAAATGCTTTTGATGCCTCATCCGCATCATCTGTCGGGCTAAATGTTACGGCATCTTCTGACATAATGTCAGTCACTTTCGAGTCTAAATCACTGACTACTAAACGCTTAAGTGGCAACACTCCGCGTAAAACATCATATCTGTCTACTACAAATAATTTATCCGTATGATCTGGTAATGTGCCAATGCGTCTCAAGTAACGCAAGGCGACTTCTAGAGTAATATCTTCTCTAATGGTAACGATGTCAAAGTCCATGAAGGCACCCACGGCATCTTCAGGATACGAAAGTGCTGATTGAAGTCTTTCACGATTACTTGCATCTAAACCATCAAGCAACTCTTGTAAAACGTCTTTTGGTAAATCTGGGGCTAGGTCAGCAAGTTCATCAGTATCAAGTTGCTCAGCAGCTGCCAGCAACTCTTCCGTATCCATGTCTGCAATAAGCGTTTGACGAACAGCATCAGATACTTCTAAGAGTATCTCGCCATCACGCTCTGCTTTAACTAAGTCCCAGACCAGTAACCTATCATCAATAGGTAGCGCCTCTAAAATATAGGCAACGTCAGCGGGGTGCAAAGATTCAAGGCGAGACTGTAACTCGGCAGTGTTTTGCTTATGTACAAGCGTTTCAACAAGGTCGTGTTTTGGCATTTCTTGCCTATGCACAAGCGACTCAACCAACTTGTGCTTATCTAGCAAGCGTACAACTTGTTGTAGGCTTTCTTGTAAGCTATCCTTATTGTCGTTTAACTCGGTCATTTCGCTGTGATGTTGTTATCGTTGATATGATTGTTAGAGTGCTATTATGGTGCGTTTTACAAGTTACGAAAACCTATTATTAGTTATTTACGCTAAAAATATTTATTAGAAGATGAAATCTCTACTTTTATACGGAACAACAAACTGTCACTTATGCGAACAAGCACTAGAAATGCTTGAATCGTTATCAGAGCAGTATGGTGTCAAGGTAACATTTATAGATATTGTCGATGATGATCATCTATTTGAACAATACCAACTTACCATTCCTGTAGTTAAAAACCCAATTACGCAAGGCACTTG
>CAYXGE010000032.1:0-14321 GCA_964464435.1 uncultured Methylophilaceae bacterium | reverse complement strand
AACAATACCAACTTACCATTCCTGTAGTTAAAAACCCAATTACGCAAGGCACTTGTTTATGGCCTTTTGATGGCAAAGATTTAGAGCAATTGATTAAATTATAGGCGAAAAAAAAGCCGGCGATGCCGGCTTTTTTTCATACTTTTTACTCAGCTGTAACTACTTCTTCAGCAGCTACTTCTGGGCGATCTACTAACTCAACCAAGGCCATTGGTGCGTTGTCGCCATCACGGAATCCACATTTTAAAATGCGCAAATAACCGCCATTGCGTGCATTATAACGTGGACCTAATTCATTGAATAATTTTCCTACAATATCACGATCACGTGTACGACTAAATGCCAAACGACGATTAGCCAAGCTAGCTGTTTTAGCTAATGTAATTAATGGCTCAGCTACACGACGCAACTCTTTTGCTTTTGGCAAAGTGGTCTTGATAACTTCATGACGTAATAATGAGTTTGCCATATTACGCAACATCGCTTGACGATGGCTGCTAGTACGGTTTAGTTTACGATTGCTGTTGCGATGACGCATAGTATTACCCTCACACCTTTGCTTTATACTTTTTCAAGACCAGCTGGAGGCCAGTTTTCTAATTTCATACCAAGTGTTAAGCCTTTTGAAGCTAACACATCTTTAATTTCATTGAGTGATTTACGACCCAAGTTTGGTGCTTTAAGCAATTCATTTTCTGTACGTTGGATTAAATCACCAATGTAATAAATATTTTCTGCTTTCAAACAATTTGCTGAACGCACTGTTAATTCCAAATCATCCACTGGACGTAACAAAATTGGATCAACTTGTGGCGCATGTTTCACTTCAACTTCTGTTGGTGCACCTTCTAAGTCAGCAAATACTGACAATTGACCCATCAAAATACGCGCTGCATCACGAATCGCTTGCTCTGGCTCAATAATGCCGTTAGTTTCAACGTCAATAATCAATTTATCTAAGTCTGTACGTTGCTCTACACGCGCACTTTCAACTTGATAGCTCACTTTGTTAATTGGGCTAAATGAAGCATCCACCATAATAAAACCAAGTAAGCGATCTTCATCATCTGCTTTTTGACGTGCAGGAACTGGCTGATATCCACGACCCATTTCAACTTTAACTTCAAGGTTTAACTTTCCACCTTTTGTTAAGTGTGCAATCACATGGTTTGGGTTCACAATTTCAGCATCGTGACCAGTTTCAAAGTCACCCGCAGTTACAACACCTTCTGATGACTTACTGAGTCTTAATGTCGTTTCGCTTTTAGTGTTGAGCTTTAAAGCTACACCTTTGAGGTTGAGAAGAATATCAACAACATCTTCTTGCACGCCATCAATGGTTGAATACTCATGCACAACACCATCAATTTTAACTTCTGTAATTGCAAAGCCAGGGATTGATGAAAGCAATACACGGCGCAATGCTGTACCGAGTGTATAGCCAAAACCACGTTCCATTGGCTCCAAAGTAACCTTAGCACGTAGTGGCGAAATTACTTCAACATCTACAACTCTTGGTTTTAAATATTCTGTCGGACTGTTTTGCATAAACTTTCCCTATCGCTTAAACAGCTTTGTTAATTACTTAGAGTAAAGCTCAACTACTAACGATTCGTTAATTGTAGCTGGCAGTTCATCACGTTGTGGTTTAGCTTTAAATGTACCTTTAAAGCCCTTAACATCCACTTCAATCCACTCTGGGAATCCGCGTTGCTCTGCTGCCTCAATAGAACCTTTAATACGTAGTTGTTGTTTTGAACGCTCAGCTACTGAAACCACATCACCGGGACGCACTTGGTATGACGGAATATTCACACGTTTACCATTAACCAAAATACTATTGTGACGAACGATTTGACGTGCTTCAGTGCGTGAAGCACCAATACCCATACGGTAAGCAACGTTATCAAGGCGACATTCTAAAAGTTGTAACAAGTTTTCACCTGTAATACCTTTTAAACGATCGGCTTCTGCGTAGTAGCTACGGAATTGTGCTTCTAACACACCGTAAATACGACGTACTTTTTGTTTTTCACGCAATTGAACACCGTAGTCAGATAAACGTTGATTACGACGCTGACCATGCTGACCTGGTGGGAAGTTACGTTTTTCGATAGCACACTTATCAGTAAAGCATTTCTCACCTTTGAGAAAAAGCTTTTCGCCTTCACGACGACATTGACGGCACTTAGGATCGAGGTTTCTAGCCAAAGTTATCTCCTGAAATAATTCACGCAGTTATTGATTAAATTCTGCGTTTTTTAGGTGGACGGCAGCCGTTGTGTGGCACTGGCGTCACATCTGAAATACTAGTAATTTTAAAACCTGCTGCATTTAAAGCACGTACAGCAGATTCTCTGCCTGGACCTGGACCCTTAATACGCACTTCAAGATTCTTCACACCATATTCTTGCGCAGCTTTACCTGCAGCTTCTGCAGCTACCTGTGCCGCAAACGGCGTACTTTTACGTGAACCTTTAAACCCAGCACCGCCAGATGTCGCCCATGAAAGCGCGTTACCTTGACGATCTGTAATGGTAATGATGGTGTTATTGAAAGACGCGTGCACGTGTGCAATGCCTTCAGCAACATTCTTTTTTACTTTCTTACGTACGCGTACATTAGCTTTAGCCATGTTACTTAATCCTTACCAGTCCTGATTACTTAGATGCCTTGATAGGCTTGATTGGGCCTTTACGTGTTCTTGCATTTGTCTTCGTGCGTTGACCACGAACAGGCAATCCACGACGATGACGAATACCACGGTAACAACCCAAATCCATTAAACGTTTAATGTTCATTGAAATTTCACGACGCAAATCACCTTCAACTTGCAACTTAGCAACTTCATCGCGCAATTTTTCAATTTCAGCATCATTTAAATCTTTAATTTTTGTTGTTGTAGCAACACCAGCTGCAACACAAATCTTTTGCGCTGTGTTTTTTCCAACACCATAAATAGATGTTAATGCAATCTCTGCGTGTTTATGATTTGGGATATTAACCCCTGCTATACGAGCCATGTAACCACTCCAAAATTGTGATGATTAATTTCAAACCACCAAAAAAGCCGAACATTTTAACAGCTTAATCAACTTTTAACAATTGAAAAAGCAAACTTTCACTACCTAAACATTTACCATCATATAAGATGACAATTAACCTTGACGTTGTTTATGACGTGGGTCTGTACAAATAATACGTACAACACCACGGCGACGAACAACTTTACAATTACGACACAACGCTTTAACTGAAGCACGAACTCTCATTTTAATATCCTCACTCTTTGCTGCTTACTTCACACGGAAGATGATACGCGCACGAGTTAAATCGTAAGGCGTCATTTCCACAGTTACCTTATCACCTGGCAAAATACGAATATAGTTTTTACGCATTTTGCCTGATATATGTCCTAAGACAATTACATCATTTTCAAGCTTTACACGGAATGTAGCATTTGGAAGGTTTTCCAAAATTACACCCTGCATTTCAATTGAATCTTCCTTAGCCATACTTTAAATCTTGTTAGCGACTTGTCGCATTACCTTTAAAGTTTGCTTTTTTCAAGAGTCCTTCATATTGATGTGACATCAAATATGATTGCACTTGCGTCATAAAATCCATTGTAACTACTACAATAATGAGTAGTGATGTACCACCAAAGTAAAACGGTGTATTAAATTTCAATCTTAAAAACTCTGGCAACAAACAAACACCAGTAATATACAAAGCACCTGCTAATGTTAGACGACCCATAATCTTATCGATATATTTAGCCGTTTGTTCACCAGGTCTTATGCCTGGTACAAAAGCTCCACTCTTCTTCAAATTGTCTGCTGTTTCTTTTGGGTTAAACACTAACGCCGTATAAAAGAAACAGAAGAACATAATCGCTACCGCAAAGGCAATCACATAGAGTGGTTGACCTGGTGATAGTGCATCACCAATATCTTTCAACCAATACATTCCTTCACGACTTCCAAACCAACTTGCAATGGTGCCTGGAAACAAAATAATACTTGATGCAAAGATTGGCGGAATCACACCAGCCATATTTAATTTGAGAGGCAAGTGTGTTGTTTGCCCACCAAATACTTTGCGTCCTACCTGACGTTTTGCGTAATTTACGGTGATCTTACGCATTCCGCGTTCTACAAATACAACAAATGCAGTCACTAAAATCACTAAGGCAATCAACATCATCACAACTGGTATAGAGTACTCACCACTACTTTGCAACTCTAATGTACTGTTAATTGCTGCTGGTAAACCAGCTACAATCCCTGCAAAAATGATAATCGAGATGCCATTACCAATACCACGTTCAGTAATTTGCTCGCCTAACCACATTAAAAACATGGTGCCACTCACCAATGTAATCACTGCAGTAAATCTAAACACTAAGCCTGGATCTAACACTAAACCAGGTTGCCCTTCTAGCGCTATCGAAATTCCGAGCGCTTGAAAAGCCGCTAGAAACAACGTGCCATAACGTGTGTATTTAGCAATTTGTCTTCTACCAGCTTCACCTTCTTTTTTAAGTTGTTCCATCTGCGGTGAAACAACGGTTAACAACTGCATAATAATTGAAGCAGAGATGTATGGCATAATGCCTAATGCAAACACTGTGAAGCGTGATAACGCGCCACCAGAGAACATATTGAACATGCCCAATATGCCATCACCATTTGACTCAAACAATTTTGCTAATACATCAGGGTCAATACCAGGCACGGGAATATGCGCACCTAATCTATATACAACTAAAGCACCTAATACGAAAAACAAGCGGCTTCTCAGCTCGCCCATTTTTCCTACTGCACCCATTAAACTATCGTTTGCCAAATTATGCTCTGCTCACTAAATATTATTCAGCAATCTTACCGCCAGCTGCTTCAACCGCAGCACGCGCACCCTTACTTAACAACAAGCCTTGCAAGCTTAATTTTTTGCTTACTTCACCTGATAAGTAAACTTTAACTGTACGTGTAGCAACAGGCACAATATTGGCTTGTTTTAAAGCTAACAAATCAATGACATCGGCATTCACTTGTAACAACTCACTGGTACGTACATTTGCTGTTAAATCTTTTGAAAGTGAATTGAAACCACGTTTTGGTAAACGACGTTGTAAAGGCATTTGACCACCTTCAAAACCCACTTTATGAAAACCACCTGTTCGTGATTTTTGACCTTTATGACCACGACCAGCGGTTTTACCTAAACCGGAGCCAATACCACGACCAACGCGGCGTCTTGCTTTTTTAGCGCCTTCTGCAGGCTTAATAGAATTTAATTTCATTATGCTTCTACTTTCAACAGGTAGCTAACAGCATTAATCATTCCACGCACAGCTGGAGTGTCTTGCACTTCTACTGTGTGGTGCATGCGGCGCAAGCCTAAGCCACGTACACATGCACGATGTGACTCGATTCTGCCAATAACACTTTTGATTAAAGTGACTTTAATCATGCTAGTTTCTTTTTTAGCTTTAGCCATGATTAACCCCTAATATCTTCAATTGATTTACCGCGTTTAGCAGCAATATCAGATGGAGTGTTCATTGCTTGCAAACCATTTAAGGTTGCACGCACTACGTTATATGGATTGGTTGAACCAATACATTTAGCCAACACATTAGTTACACCCATCACTTCAAAAATGGCGCGCATTGCACCACCAGCAATAATGCCAGTACCTTCAGAAGCTGGCTGAATAAACACTTTAGCTGCGCCGTGCACACCAGTTACCGCGTGATGCAATGTACCGTTGTTTAAACTCACTTTCACCATGCCGCGACGCGCTTCATCCATTGCTTTTTGCACAGCAACTGGAACTTCACGTGCTTTACCTTTACCCATACCTACAGCACCATCACCATCACCAACTACTGTTAATGCTGCAAAACTCATAATACGACCACCTTTAACCGTTTTACTTACACGGTTAACTGCAATCATTTTTTCGCGCATTCCATCGGTTTGCTGCTGTTGTTCAATATCTTTTGCCATCATCAACCTCGTTATTAGAAGGACAAGCCGTTTTCACGCGCAGCTTCAGCCAACGCCTTGATACGACCATGATACTTAAAGCCTGAGCGATCAAAGGCTACTGTTGTAATCCCAGCCGCTTTTGCTTTTTGAGCGATACGCTTGCCAATTTCTGCCGCTGCAGCTACGTTGCCACCATTTTTTACAGACTTACGCACTTCTGCTTCAACGGTTGAGGCACTCACTAGTACCTTATCACCAGTTTCAGCAATGATTTGCGCATAAATGTTACCGTTACTACGATGAACGCTTAAACGTGTCACTTTAAGTTCTGAAATTTTTGCGCGTGTTTTACGAGCGCGACGCAAACGTGAATTTGTATTGTTTAGATTATTCATGATTAAACCTTACTTCTTCTTGGTTTCTTTGATAATCACCACTTCATCTGCATAACGTACACCCTTACCTTTATAAGGTTCTGGAGCACGATAAGCACGAATTTGTGCGGCAACCTGACCAATCACTTGCTTGTCAAAACCTTTAAGAATTACTTCAGTTTGACTTGGCGTTTCTACTGTTACGCCAGCAGGCATTGGATGTTTAATTGGGTGTGAGTAACCCAAATCTAAATTTAACACTGCACCCTGCGCTTGTGCTTTATACCCAACACCCACTAATGTGAGCTTACGAGTAAAACCTTCAGACACACCTTGCACCATATTTGCTACCAAAGCACGCAATGTTCCTGACATGGCTTTAGCATGTTTTGAATCATTTGCAGCTGCAAAAGTAACGGTATCACCTTCACGTGCTAGGTTTACATCACCATACAAGGGTTGAGACATTTTTCCCATTGGACCACTGACAGCTATTTGATTTGCTGAAATCGCCACTTCTACTTTAGCTGGAATAACAACTGGATTCTTAGCTACACGAGACATTATTTTTCTCCTTAAGCCACAACACAGAGCACTTCACCACCTACACCGGCAGCACGCGCTTTGCGATCAGTCATTACACCCTTGGATGTAGACACAATAGTCACACCAAGCCCATTCATTACCTTAGGAATATCGTTAGAACCACGATATACACGCAAGCCAGGTTTAGAAACACGACTAATGGTTTCAATTACTGGACGGCCTGCATAATACTTAAGGCTAATATTTAATTGCGCTTTACCTTCGCTCGTTTGCACAGCAAAGTCATCAATATAGCCTTCGTCTTTTAACACTGAGGCGATAGCAACTTTCAATTTTGATGACGGCATTACCACTTCTGGCTTATTAACACTTTGTGCATTACGGATACGCGTAAGCATATCGGCAATCGGATCACTCATACTCATTTACATATCCTCCGTTACCAACTAGCTTTAGTCACGCCAGGAACTTCGCCGCGCATCATTAATTCGCGCAACTTGCTACGGGCAATACCAAATTTACTAAACACACCACGTGGGCGACCAGTCAATGCACAACGATTACGCAAGCGCACTGGGCTTGAGTTTCTTGGCAATGCTTGGAATTTTGCACGGGCTTCGCTACGCGCTTCTGGTGTTGCTTTAACGTCATTAATGACAGCAATCAATTCAGCACGTTTTGTTGCGTATTTTTCTACCATTTCGCGACGTTTTTGTTCGCGTTCTATCATACAAGTCTTAGCCATGATATCCTCAGTTTCTAAAAGGAAAACTGAAAGCTGAGAGCAACGCACGCGCCTCTTCATCAGTTTTTGCAGTCGTTGTAATTGTGATATTCATACCACGTAGCGCATCAATTTTGTCGTATTCAATTTCAGGAAAAATGATTTGCTCTTTAACGCCCATGTTGTAATTTCCACGGCCATCGAATGATTTACCTGAGATACCACGGAAGTCACGAATACGTGGAATTGCAATATTAACTAAACGGTCTAAGAACTCATACATGCGTTCACGACGTAATGTCACTTTGCAACCAACAGGATAATCATCACGGATTTTAAATGCAGCAACAGATTTTTTAGCTTTAGTCACTACTGGTTTTTGACCAGCAATTTTTTCCATATCTGAAACTGCATGCTCCATTACTTTTTTATCAGCAACCGCCTCACCAACACCCATATTAAGTGTGATTTTTTCAATGCGAGGTACTTCCATTACTGAGGTATAACCAAACTGTTGCATTAATTGCTTGGTTACTGTTTCTTTATAAAAATCTTTTAAGCGCGCCATGATTTACCCTTATGCGTCCACAACTTCGCCATTAGATTTAAAGACACGCACTTTGCGGCCATCATCTAAAGTCTTATAACCTACACGCTCACCTTTTTGTGTTGCAGGATTCAAGAGCGCAACATTTGAAATATCTAAAGGCATTTCTTTATTTAAAATACCACCAGATACACCCTTCATTGGGTTTGGTCTGGCATGTTTTTTAACCATGTTAATACCTTCAACAACGACATGTCCCGTATCTAAAATACGTACAACCGTGCCGCGTTTACCTTTATCTTTACCTGTGTTGACGATTACTTGATCGCCTTTGCGAATTTTGCTCATTACGCTACCCTTTACAATACTTCTGGAGCCAATGAAACGATTTTCATGAAGCGTTCGCTACGAAGCTCACGAGTCACAGGCCCGAAAATACGAGTACCAATCGGTTCAAGCTTATTATTGAGTAAAACTGCCGCATTACCGTCAAATTTAACCAATGAACCATCTGGACGACGAACACCTTTAGCTGTTCGCACTACAACTGCGTTGTAGATTTCGCCTTTCTTAACACGGCCACGAGGAGCCGCATCTTTGATAGTCACTTTGATTACATCACCGATACTTGCGTAACGACGCTTCGAACCGCCAAGCACCTTGATGCACATTACAGAACGCGCACCAGTGTTGTCGGCAACTTCGAGCCGAGATTGCATTTGAATCATGAAATATCTCCAACTTAATCCGTTAAAACTAACAGCAGCCAAATTTGGCAAGCAACACTACGGTCAGTATTGGGGCACCAGCTTGTTAGTAAGGGTGCCAAAAAAGCCAATTATAATAACTGTAATACGATTAATAAGCAAGTAGTTTGCTTATTAAATTGCAGATGACTTTTCAATCACCTTGCTTACACGCCAAGTTTTAGTCTTGGAGTATGGACGACTTTCTTCAATTTGAACAACGTCGCCTTCTTTGCACTCATTGTTTTCGTCATGTGCATGAAACTTATTTGAACGCACAACAACTTTACCGATAAGCGGATGTTTTACTTTACGCTCAACCAATACGGTTACTGTTTTATCCATTTTGTCACTCACAACACGACCACTTAGCGTGCGGACCACTTTTTCAGTTTGCATATCGCTACTCATATTTACTCCGCTTAAGCCTTAGCTGATGCAACACGTGACTTTTCTGCTAATACCGTTTTTACACGGGCAATGTCACGACGCACTTTACCAATTTGATCTACTTTGTTTAATTGTTGAGTAGCTAATTGCATGCGCATAGAGAATTGCGCACGGCGCAATTCAACCAACTCATTATTTAACTCTTCAACAGACTTGTTTCTTAATTCAGTTGCTTTCATGTTTAGCTCCCAATGTGACGAGTAGCGAACGTTGTTTCAATTGGCAATTTAGCAGCTGCCAAACGGAAAGCCTCACGGGCCAACTCTTCACTTACGCCATCCATTTCATACAACATTTTGCCAGGCTGAATTTGCGCTACGTAGTACTCTGTACTACCTTTACCATTACCCATACGCACTTCAGCTGGTTTCTTAGAAATTGGTTGGTCTGGGAAAATACGAATCCATACACGACCACCACGCTTAATGTGACGTGTCATCACACGACGCGCAGCTTCAATTTGACGTGCAGTTAAACGACCGCGACCAATGGCTTTTAACCCAAACTCACCGAAACTGACCTTGTTACCTGTAGTAGCAATGCCTTTGTTACGGCCTTTTTGCATCTTGCGATATTTTTGTCTAGCTGGCTGTAGCATTTTTCGCCCCTGACTTTCTTACTCTTTTTTCTGAATCTGCAGGTGTTCTAGGTTTTCTTTCTGCTGGCGCCTCTTCAGCTGTAACTACTGGTGCTACTTGCTCACCTTTACCAGTATAAATCTCACCTTTAAATACCCACACTTTAATACCGATAATACCGTATGTAGTTGATGCCTCAGCCACGCCGTAATCAATATCTGCACGGAGTGTATGTAGTGGCACACGACCTTCACGGTACCATTCAGTACGTGCAATTTCGATACCGTTCAAACGACCTGATGACATGATTTTGATACCTTGCGCACCTAAGCGCATTGCATTTTGCATAGCGCGTTTCATGGCACGACGGAACATCACACGTTTTTCAAGTTGTTGCGCAATGCTTTCAGCAATCAAAGTTGCATCGAGCTCTGGTTTACGCACTTCTTCAATGTTTAAGTGAACTGGAACACCCATCAAACCTTGTAAGGCTGAACGTAATGTTTCAATATCTTCACCTTTTTTACCAATAACAACACCTGGACGTGCGCTATAAATTGTAATTTTTGCGTCTTTTGCAGGACGCTCAATCATAATTTTGCTCACAGCAGCGTGCGCTAATTTTTTCTTTAAGAACTCACGTACTTTGATGTCGCTATTCAACATCGCAGGGAAGTTTTTACTATTGGCATACCAACGAGATGACCAATTTTTTTGGACACTCAAACGGAAACCAAATGGATGAATTTTCTGACCCATACTGACCCCTTTAGTTACCGACTGTCACGGTAATGTGACAGGTTGGTTTAGTGATGCGACCTGCACGACCTTTGGCTCGTGCACGGATACGCTTTAATACAATGCCTTTATCAACGTAGATTGAAGTAACCTTCAATTCATCAATATCAGCGCCATCGTTATGTTCAGCATTAGCAATTGCAGACTCTACAACTTTCTTAATAATTTCAGCACCTCTTTTTGGTGTGAAATTTAAGATACTAAGGGCATGATCCACTTTTTTACCACGTACCAAATCAGCTACCAGACGGGCTTTTTGTGGGGACAGATGAACACCTTTTAAAACAGCAGTTACTTGCATTGTCATCTCCTACTTCTTAGCCTTCTTGTCAGCCGCATGACCTTTGAACGTACGGGTCAATGCAAACTCACCAAGTTTATGGCCAACCATGTTTTCTGATATCAACACAGGTACGTGTTGTCTGCCGTTGTGCACAGCGATTGTCAGACCGATAAAATCTGGCAAAATTGTTGAACGACGTGACCAAGTTTTAATTGGTTTTCTGTCGCGAGCAGCCGCAGCTACTTCAACTTTTTTTGCCAAATGACCATCAACAAATGGACCTTTTTTAATTGAACGTGCCATTTAGATTACCTCTTATTCGCTGGACGACGGCTAACGCGCATATTATCTGTGCGTTTGTTGCTACGTGTACGATAACCTTTAGTTGGCGTACCCCATGGGCTTACTGGGTTCATACCAGCAGCAGTTTTACCTTCACCACCACCGTGTGGGTGATCAACTGGGTTCATTACAACACCGCGAACGGTAGGACGAACACCGCGCCAGCGCATTGCACCAGCCTTACCAATTGAACGTAGTGAATGCTCTTCATTACCTACTTCACCGATAGTCGCTTTGCAATCTACGTGCACACGACGCACTTCACCAGAACGCAAACGCAACTGTGCATAAGCACCTTCACGCGCTAATAACTGAACTGAAGTGCCTGCTGAGCGCGCTAATTGCGCACCTTTACCAGGTTGCAATTCGATACAGTGAATCGTACTACCCACTGGAATATTACGAAGAGGTAATGCATTGCCAACTTTAATTGGCGCATCAGAACCACTCACCAATTGCATGCCAGCAGTTACACCACGTGGCGCAATAATGTAACGGCGCTCACCATCGGCATAACACAACAACGCAATATGTGCTGTACGGTTTGGATCATATTCAATATGCTCTACTTTTGCTGGAATACCGTCTTTGTTGCGACGGAAGTCTACCAAGCGGTAATGCTGTTTATGACCACCACCTTGATGACGTACAGTGATGCGGCCATTGTTGTTACGACCAGCATTTTTGCTTTGTTTTTCCAACAAAGGTGCATGTGGTTTGCCCTTATACAAATCTGGCGTTACCACTTTCAATACTGCACGACGTCCTGGGGAAGTCGGCTTGACTTTAATCAGTGCCATGTTGTCTTCTCCTATTCGCCTGCGAAGTTAATTTCTTGACCTGGCTTCAAGCTTACATAAGCTTTCTTCCAGTCTTTACGACGGCCCATAATACGGCCAGCGCGCTTAGTTTTACCTTTGACGTTTGCAAGGTTTACAGAATCAACTTCAACCTTAAAAACTAGCTCAATCGCTGCTTTTACTTCTGGTTTAGTTGCATCTGTTCTCACTTTGAAAACGATTTGCTGATGTTTGTCAGCAATAAAAGTGGCTTTTTCAGTAATCTGAGGTGCGAGTACTACTTGCAGCAAACGATCCTGAGATACTGTTACATTTTGATTGGTACTCATGCCAACATCTCCTCGAGCTTCTTCACAGCTGCTTTAGTAGCCACCACATTAGGGAAGCGCACCAAACTTACTGGATCTGCGTATTGAGCTTCAATCACCAATACATTGGTAAGATTACGTGAAGATAAATACAAATTCTCATCAAAGCCATCAGTCAACACTAATAAACCGTCGTTGTAGCCCATGCCTTTAACTTTTTCCGCCAGCAATTTAGTTTTTGGCGTATCCACCTTAAACTCTTCAACCACATTTAGACGTGATTGACGTGCCAACTCTGAAAGAATTGTACACATACCTGCACGGTAAGCTTTACGGTTTACTTTATGACTGAAATTTTCATCAGGACTATTTGGGAAAGCACGACCGCCTCCGCGCCAGATGGGGCTTGAGCTCATACCTGAACGTGCACGGCCAGTACCTTTTTGGTTCCATGGCTTGTGTGTTGTGTGGTTAACATTATCACGGCCTTTGGCAGCGCGGGTTGCGGTTCTGGCATTTGCCATATAAGCCACTACCACTTGATGCACCAAAGCTTCATTAAATTCGCGACCAAAAGTCACGTCAGAAACTTCAACGCCAGTTTTAGCAACTTTACCGTTGTTATCAATTAAATTTAGTTTCATTATGCACCTGCCTTCACTGCTGGGCGAACAACCACATCACCACCCTTAGAACCAGGTACCGCGCCTTTTATCAACAAAAGGTTGCGCTCAACATCAACACGTACCACTTGTAGATTTTGTGTTGTCACTTTAACCGCACCTAAGTGGCCTGGCATACGCTTACCTGGGAATACTCGACCAGGATCTTGTGCCATACCAATTGAGCCAGGTACATTATGTGATCTTGAGTTACCGTGAGACGCACGATTTGAACTAAAGTGGTGACGTTTAATAGCGCCTGCAAAACCTTTACCAAGTGATGTACCAGTTACGTCAACCATTTGACCTGCTTGGAAAATCTCTACAGTAATATTTGCACCAGCGGCATATCCAGCCAATACATCTTCAGCTACTGAAAATTCTTGAACGCCTTTACCAGCAGTTACGCCAGCTTTAGCAAAGTGACCTGTCAACGCTTTATTCACGCGACTAGCACGACGCTCACCATAAGCAACTTGTAGGCTATTATAGCCATCGCTTTGGAGAGTCTTTACTTGTGTCACACGGTTTGGCACAACCTCAAGCACGGTTACCGGAATGCTTTCGCCTTCATCAGTAAACACGCGGGTCATACCCACCTTGCGACCAATAAGCCCTAAGCTCATGATCGATTCCTTATAATTAGTTAAAGGTCTGATTACAATTGACCAGACCCAAAAGAGGCGAGATTATATCCCGCCTAAACCTAGATTACAACAACTATTTAAAACTCAGTGATTTAGAGTTTAATTTCAACATCCACGCCAGCTGGCAAATCCAATTTCATTAATGCATCAACTGTTTTATCAGTAGGATCCACGATATCCATTAAACGTTGGTGTGTACGAATCTCAAATTGGTCACGTGAAGTTTTATTCACATGTGGTGAACGCAAAATGTCGAAACGTTCAATACGAGTTGGCAAAGGTACTGGGCCTTTTACCACAGCGCCAGTGCGCTTAGCAGTTTCTACAATTTCTTGCGCTGATTGATCTATCAAACGATAGTCAAACGCTTTAAGACGAATACGAATTTTTTGAGCTGACATTTTATTTCCTTTAAAGAGCGAAACGGCAAGCCATAAGACTTGCCGTTTTAAATTAAACTACTTAATTATTCAATAATCTTAGCAACCACACCTGCACCAACGGTACGACCACCTTCACG
>CAYXGE010000031.1:0-20153 GCA_964464435.1 uncultured Methylophilaceae bacterium | reverse complement strand
CACCCTGTGGATTGTATAAACGCGAGTTGCGCTTCTGTTTCTATGCCTTCTGCAGTGACTGGTATGCCTAAGGTTTTGCCCATATTAACAATCACACGGGTAAGGGATGCGCTTTCTTTATTGACTAATACATTGCGCATAAATGATTGGTCTATTTTAATTCTATCTACTGGAAAACGGCTTAAATAGCTGAGGCTTGAGTAGCCTGTGCCAAAGTCATCTAGTGCTACATGCACGCCAAGCGCTCTAAGCAACCCTAGCACGACTACGGAGTTTTCCATATCTGCCATAAGTACGTTTTCTGTAATTTCTAGCTCTATATCTGTGGGTGAAATATTGGCTTCTTGTATGGATTGCAAGATATGAGAAATGAGGTTTTTTTGCCTAAACTGACGCGGTGAAATATTGAGTGCCATGCGCACATTGGCACCTAAGGCTTGCTGTATGATTTTGGCTTGTTTACAGGCTTCTTTAATTACCCACTCGCCAATTGGAATAATCAACCCTGTTTCTTCTGCTAGTGGAATAAACTCCATAGGTGAGATGTATTGCCCTGCGTTTCTTTGCCATCTAATTAAGGCTTCTACGCCTTCAATTTGTTGTGTTTGCGCATTGACTAATGGTTGGTAAAACAGCTCAAATTCATTGTTTGCGAGTGCTTCACGCATTTGGTTTTCTAGGTGAATGCGGTTAGAAGTTTGCGCTTCCATTTCTGCATCAAATACTTGATAGTTATCACGCCCTAGTTTTTTAGCGGCATACATGGCGGTGTCTGCTTTTCTGAGCAAGGTAGCAACATCTTCGCCATCGTTTGGGTAAACCGCTACGCCTATACTTGCAGTGATATGCAAATGATGGTCGTGCGCATCCACCGTTGGGCGCATGGCTTTAACAATTTTTTGCATGACCATTTGAATGCCGTTGGGGTTATCAATTTTGGGCAATAAAAAGGCAAATTCATCGCCGCCTAAACGCGCAATAGTGTCTGTGACACGTACATTGCCCACAAGGCGTTGCGCAACTTCTTGCAAAAGTAAATCACCAATATGATGCCCGAGAGAATCATTAATATTTTTAAAATGGTCTACATCTAGCAACGCAATCGCTACATTTTCTTTATTACGTTTGGCTTGCTCTAAAGCTTGGCGCGCACGGTCGTTAAATAGTGAGCGGTTGGGTAGGCCTGTTAGGGAATCATGCAGTGCAATATGCCGTATGCTTTCTTCTTGGCGTTTTTGTTCAGAAATATCATAGGCTACATTTAAGTAGCCGTAGACTTGGTCATGCTCATCTTTGAGCTCAGTAATAGAAAGCTTAACGGGCAAGCGCGTGCCGTCTTTGCGCACATAAGTCCATTCACGTTCATCGGCTTCACCCGTTTTGGCTTTGGTTATAAATACCTCAAAATTAGCGGGCACTGGTTTGCCTGTTTCTTCACTTAAGGCTTCAGCACGTGCTTGAATTTCTTGTGCATCATGAATCTGTTCTAATCTAAGGTGATTATTAATATCTGCCTCGTTGTACCACAGCATGCGGTTAGCGGCATTATTCATAGTGATAATGTGGCCATGTTTATCGGTGGCAATAATGGCGTAAGAAACGCTATCTATAATCGCGGCTTGAAAGCGTTCTGCTTGAATGAGCTCGCCTTCTGTGAGTTTAATTTTTGAAATATCACTCACAGTAAGCGCAAGGCCATCTTCCATTTTTAGAAACTTACAGTAAATCCATTTGGCGTTAATGTAAGGCGTACAGGTTTCAATTTCAAAATCAATGGGTGCGCCTGCCGCTAAAACAATTTCTAGCGCATGACGATAAGCGGGGGTATCTAGGCAAGTAAAAAATTGGTATAACTGACGCCCTAAAAAAGTATCATCTGGCTGATTAATAAGGTCTTTTGCAGGCTGATTTAAAAATACACAACGATAATCTTGCACCTCTCCGCGAGTATCTCTAATGGCATCAAAAATAAAAAATGCGTCTAAATTGCTTTCAGTCGCTACGCTAAACCATGTTGCGTTGAGTTGTGATAGTTGGCTATTGCTACGTTGTTTAAACAATAAAAAAAAGCCAAACGCTAAGGTGAGTGCGCCCACAATAATGGCGGCCTGATGAAACACGCCAGTAAGCACAAGTGCCAACAAAACAATGCTTAAGCCAAACACCAATATGGTTTTTGCCGCATTAAAAGACGCATGTGGTTTCTGCTGTTCTATGACTGTCAAAATTGGCTTTCTTGCCTGCATTACTGCTAGGCTTTTTGCTTCATGTTGTGCTTGATATTGCTGTCCTTGCAAACCACTTTCTAGTAACTGTATAGGTTTTACCATGTGTTGCGAAGTACTAACTAAATGCCTAGATTTTGTCACTGCATGCATTTAGTTTACCAATCACTTGCCAACTAAATGGCGAGTTCCTCTACCCACGCCAATGCCGCCATATGGCAGGTATTTACTTTGTCTGGGTCAAACTGTAATGACTCTGCCAAACTATTAATGCTTTGGCTGTCTGAGTATTCACAAGCTTCTGCTAATGCTAAAAATGGGCCATAAATACCTTGGCGATTGAGTAGAGCATCTGTCACTGGCTCAGCAAGTTGAATTTTATCTAGCGCTTGATCCATAGGCATTTCTAAGATGACATCGAGCAATGAAAATACGCCTACAATAAATAAATTATCACGTTCGGCTTTGTCAAAATAGCTTTCACCTAGTAACTCTGTGAGGCGCCCACGTGTTATTGAGGTTTTCATCAGGGCTGGTGAAGTGGTGTTTTCTCCAGCTGTGGCCATGAGCAACGCCAACCAGCGATACAATTGTTTTCTACCTAAAATTGAAAGTGCATGTCCAATCGATTTAATCTCGCATGACAAACCAAAGCCAACAGAGTTAATGTAGCGAAGTAGCTTAAATGAAATAGCCGCATCTTTTTTAAAGCCCATTTCTATTTCAGAAATTTCGGCATCACGAGAAACCATGTTCATTAAATCGAGCACACTGGTAAAGGTGGGGTTAATGACTTTTGCAGTTAACGTTTCTGGATGCGCAAAATAGAAGCCTTGGAACACTTTAAAGCCAATTTTTTCTAGTGCTTTATGTTGGGCTGCGGTTTCAACCTTTTCTGCAATCATTTTCACGTCAAAAGGCTTAAAGTGCATGAATAGCTCAGTGGCTTTATCCATGCCTAGCGTGAGCACATCAATTTTTACGTAATCTACCAAACCCATGAGATGGGAATCAATTAAAGTATTGGGCGGGTTATCTAGAGCAATGCTAAAGCCCTTTTGTTTAAGCTCGGCAATGCGTGCAATCACTGCTTCATTGAGGTCTACCGTTTTAAGAATTTCTAATACAGTTCTTTTAGGTGGCAATAGCTCAACCATTTCACCTAATAACATGTCTTGATTAACATTAATAAAGGCAAATTTATCGCCCAGCAGCCATTCAGAATCAAAATCATTTAATGCACTTACCAACACTTGCACACAGGCTTTTAAATCATCTGCAAATACCGCATTTGACGCATCTGCACCATGTCTAAATAAGAGCTCATAGCCAATAATGCGTTGTTTGCTATCCATAATGGGCTGGCGCCCGATAAATGCTTGTTCTTCTTGCATAATCTCACCGTTGCTTAGTTATATGATGCTGTTAAATTAACTGTTTCAGTATCAGTACTGTAAATTAAGTGTAGCGTGCAACTAAAAAAACCATAACTAAGATTAACGTGGCTTTTTTGGCTTATTTCACCTCACCACTCACATTGGGTTGTATGGCAGTGCCGTCATTAGCGGCTTGCGGGGCATCGTACAATACCATTATGGATACTCGACGATTACGGGCTTGACCTTCAAGGGTATCGTTACTGGCTATGGGTTGCACATCACCATAACCAACAGCGCCCATGCGAGTTTCACTCACCCCAAACTGGGCAAGCATGCGCAATACACTGCTGGCACGCAGGGCTGAAAGCTCCCAATTTGAGTAAAATTGTTCACTATGAATGGGTACATTATCGGTATGCCCTTCTACTTGCAGATAGTTTTGATGCGCATTTAGCAACCCCGCAATTTCTTGCAAGGTGCTATAGGCGCTGGCCTGTACTTCTGCTGAGCCTTGCGCAAACAACAACTGGCTTGCAATATCTATGCGAATACCACGATTATTTTGCACCACTTGCACTTTGCCTTCATTCACCAACGGCGATAAAGTATTAGCAAACTGCATCGCTTGCTCAATCATAGCTTCACGCTCGCGTTGCCATTTAGGCGTGCGCGGTTTTAATTCAGCAAATGGTTTAATAAATGAATAGCCTTTTTTTTTGGCTTCTGTTGTTGGCCCTGTGGTGTTGGGTGATGCTGTTTGTGCGCCAGTGCCATCGCCTTCTTGCACCTTGCCAAAGGCAGTGCCCAACGAAGTAGTAAGCACTTTATATTTGCCTTGATTAACCGAAGACATGGCATACATCACCACAAAAAAGGCAAATAATAAGGTGATAAAGTCAGCGTAAGAAATCAACCAACGGTCGTGGTTTTCACGTTCAATTTCAAACTTTTTTCTTCTTGCCACAATGGTTTTTCCGCTGATTATTTATCGAAACTGGTGAGTCGCTCTTGAATCAGGCGTGGATGGTCACCATTGGCAATGCAGACTAATCCATCAATAATCATTTCTCGTTTGGTCACTTCAACTTGAATATGAGAACGAATTTTGTAGGCAATGGGTAAAAATACTAAGTTAGCCAAACCCACCCCATAAATGGTGGCCACAAAGGCAACTGCAATACCTTGACCCAGTAAATTAGGCGCCGATAAGTTTTCCATGACATGAATCAATCCTAGTACTGCCCCTAAAATACCAATAGTAGGTGCATAGCCACCTGCGGCATCCCACATTTTTGCGGCATTACGCAAGTTGGCTTCAAAGGTATCTAAATCTAAATTGCATACTTCTTGTAAGCGTTGCGACGATGTGCCATCAATCATCAGGCGCAACCCTTTTTTTACAAACGGATCTTTTTCTTGGTTACATGCACTTTCTAAACTTAAAATACCCTCTCTGCGGGCAAGATTACCCCATGCCACCAAACGCCGTATCATTTCTTTTTTATCTGACTTAGGTGGGTAAATGACCCAGCGCAACATCCCCAAACCGACTTTGAAATGACTCAATTTAGTTTGCAATAGAACCGCGCCAAAGGTACCTACAAACACCACAAAAAATGCTGATGGTTGTACTAGAGAGCTAACCTCTCCACCTTCTATCACCTGCCCCATAATAACGCTGGCGAGGGCAAGTGTTAGGCCAATTACACTACCCCAGTCCATGCATTCTCTTTTAATTTAGCACGTAACCTAGCCACGGCTTGACTATGAAGTTGACATACACGTGACTCTGAAACGTTCATCACAGCCCCGATTTCTTTAAGATTAAGCTCTTGTTCATAGTACAAACCCATCAGCATTTTTTCACGCTCTGGCAAGTCATCAATCGCCTCTATCAAGGCTTCTTTAAAGCCCGATGAAAGCAAGCCTTGCAATGGGTCGCCTTCTTCATCTGATAGGTGCCTATCTAAAAAGTGTTCACCACCGTCTGTTTCACCAAAGTCTTCGTAATACACCAATTGATGTCCACCACAATCACTGAGCAAATCATGATATTCATCCAACGGTAAATTAAGTTTTTTGGCAACTTCAGTATCGTTAGGTTGCCTGCCAAGCTTTTGTTCCAGCGCGTGAATCGCTTCTTCAACAGAGCGCATTTTTTTACGCACCCCACGTGGAAGCCAATCGGCACTTCTGAGTTCATCTAGCATAGCGCCTTGAATACGTTGTGATGCGTAGGTTTCAAACTGTGCGCCATGCGTATCCTCATAATTATTAACGGCGCTGAGCAAACCCATCATGCCAGCTTGAATCAGGTCGTCTACTTCTACACTAGGCGGTAACTTTGCTTTAAGCCGATAAGCTAGCTTTTTTACCAAAGGCGCATGCTGCTTGAGCATGGCATCTTTTCCATCTGGTCTACCTTGGTTGTTATACATAATTTATTCCTAGTATATTGAGGTCGCTTGATGCGCTGGGTTTAACGTGGCCGAGGTAATAAAGCGTTGTGCTAATTGTTTAAAGGCACTCGCGGCGGCTGTTTTAGGAAATGCCTCGATGATCGCTCGACCTATCGTGTCAGCCCGTCGTAGATGGTCATCAAACGGAATCGACCCCATAAAGTCCAACTCTATACTCAAATATTGTCTAGCTACCTTGGCCAGCCCGTTAAACACCTCTTCAGCCTTTTGTTGATGACTACCTGTTACCAGTACACCAAAACTGCGTTTTCCTAACTCGCTGTATTGTTTTTTAATCAACTTGTAAGCTTCTTTTACAGAATGTGCTTGCGGGTTAAGTTGAATCATAATTTCGCCTTGATTTAACACTGGCAAAGGCAGCGTGTTGCCAGCCAATACTGCGTTAACTAAGATTAAATCAAAGCGCTGCGCCAAGCCCTCTAACAAGGCATTAAGCCTATCTGCATTGGGTTTGGCGAGAGCTTCAGTTAAGTTTTTAGTGCTCATTAAATTAGCGAATGAAAAACCAAGCTCTGAACTCACAATCGCCTCAATGAGCGGGTGTTTGCCCTGCGTTACCGAAAGCAATGTGGGTACATTATTGACCCCATAGGCTTTTAATACTTCTTGCATATCGCCATGGTTAGCATTTAATAGCAGTACTTTGTAGCCAAATGCAGCTAAAGTAGCGGCTAAATTGGTCATGGTTTGATGTTGGTCTGATGAAGGACAGGCATTCAACATAGATACGACACGTGGTCTTGGTTTTGCCATCATACGGCGCAAGCCTTCTGCTTGATCATGCTTTAAATTAGCCATAACTTGCCTCCTGAACCATTGCAGTTTGTCGCTGATGCGCAGATTCGTTACTAGGTACATTCACCATTAAAATTAACTCTTCATCTTTGAGTGTCGCTTTTTCCATTTTTAGTTTATGTTCACGTAAAGCCATATCCACCAGCAATGGCCCATTGGCTAAGTGCATGTCTTCTGGCACGCGTTGGCCATTGGTAATGTAAAAAAGTTTTAGTTTTTGTCTAATCGCAATATCTAAGGCGCAGCCGATGGTAATAGCCTCATCTAGTTTGGTCATGATGCACCCAGCCAAACCTTTACCTTTATAGGCACTAACTACGTCAGCCAAAGTTTCTGCTGTACTAGTAGCGTTGAGACACAACAAACGTTGAATATTGGTACCAGGCGCTGAAAGCATATTGATTTGTTGCGCAACCATTTCATCGCGCTGGTTCACGCCAACTGTATCAATTAAGATGGTGTGCTTACCTTTAAGCTCTTCTAAAGCCAGTTTTAAATCTGCTTCATCTTTTACGGCATGCACCATCACACCAAGAATTTTTCCATAGATACGCAATTGTTCATGGCCGCCTATACGGTAAGCATCCGTAGTAATTAAGCCCAGCTTTTGTGCGCCATGTTTCATCACATATCGCGCGGCTAATTTAGCTGTGGTCGTAGTTTTACCCACGCCTGTTGGTCCAATCAGGGCAAATACGCCACCGCGATCTAACACATCAGACTCATCTGTCATGGTGTTGATATTGCGCGTGAGCACTTGTTTTGCCCAATCATTAGCCGCTGTTTTGTCTAGTGTTACTGGTAGTTTTTCTGAAAGTTGACGTGATAACCCGACACTAAATCCTGCTGCTAATAAATTGCGCAATACTGAGGATTTTGCTGGGCTCATGCGCGTGACTGTTTCAGAAACCAACTCAGTGAGCTGTGACTGAATTTGTCCGCGCATTGAGCGCATTTCTTCTAACATTTTTTGTATTTCGTGGCTTGAAACGCTTTCAGACGCGATACTCGATGTTACTTGCTGTTTTGCAGATTTAGCCTCTTCTATTGCTTTAACTATTGGTTTAACTCCTGTTTTTTCAGCAAAACGTGAAGTAATGGCTTCTACTTGGCTATTGCGACGATTACGGCTAATGTAATCTTCTAAATCTTGTGCACGCGGCGCGGGCTCTTCAGATGCAGACGACCCATAGGCATCATCGTAGAGTCTTTCATGCAAGCTATGCGCCACTGCCTTTTTGCTTGGCGTAGGCTCTACCATAGCTTGATGTGCTTTTCTACGCGCAGTTTCTGGTACGGGAATACGGGTATTCTCCGCAACCTGTTCAAAATAGTCTAAGGAGTCTTCGCCCAAGGCTAAAATCTCGTTACCCCCATTCACTATTTTGTTTGAAAGTATCATGGCATCAGGCCCTAAGGCTTTTTTAACCATGGCCAGCGCATCTCGTGAATTGGGCGCAAAAAACCGTTTTACATTCATACTTGACCTCCAATTAGACTCACTACTCGTATCGTTTTAGTTTCAGGTAACTCATCATGCGAGACCACACGTAAATGCGGTACCGCACGTCTCAAAAATTTAGCCAATGCGGCGCGTAAAGGCGCAGGTACTAGAAGCACTGGCGTTAAACCCATCGTTTCTTGTTGTTTTGCTGCCACTGTGGCTTTTTGTACTAAGGTATCAGCCAAGCCCGGCTCTATCACGGTGTTCTTGCTGTTGCCTTGCATGGCTTGTAGCAGCAAGTTTTCAAGTTGTTGTTCAAACGCAATCACCGTGACTTCATTGCTTTCAGGAAAAAGCTGTTGCGTAATGGCGCGACCAAGCTGAACCCTTACCAGCGCTGTAAGCTCAGTAGGGTCTTGTGTTTTAATCGCATGCTCAGAAATGGTTTCAATGATGGTGCGCATATCACGAATATGCACGCCTTCCATCAATAGGTTTTGCAATACTTTTTGTATGACTGAGAGTGGAATGGTTTTAGGGTCGATGTCTTCAACCAATTTAGGCATCTCTTTAGCAAGGTGGTCGAGCAATTGCTGCACCTCTTGTCTGCCAAGCAGTTCAGCGGCATTTTGCGTAATCACATAGTTGAGGTGAGTGGCAATCACGGTGCTAGCATCCACCACGGTATAGCCTAAACTTTGCGCATAATCGCGTTGTGAAGCATCAATCCACACCGCAGGCAAGCCAAATGCAGGGTCTTTTGTCGGCACGCCAGGCAATGTGCCAGATACCATACCAGGGTCTATAGCTAAAAATTGGCCATTGCTAGACTCGCCGCTTGCCACTTCTACCCCTTTGAGCAGAATGCGATAGCCTGAGGGTTTAAGTTCTAGGTTGTCACGAATATGTACGGCTGGGGTTAAAAAGCCCACTTCTTGCGCAAATTTTTTGCGAATGCCTTTAATACGTTTGAGCAAATCACCACCCTGCGCTTTATCAACTAGCGCAATAAGGCGATAACCCACTTCTAAGCCTATCATATCAACAGGCACAACATCGTTCCAAGTGGCTTCTTCAGTCTCTGTTGGAGCAACAATAGGCGCTTCTTGGCTAGCCGTTTCAGCTTGGACTTTTTGTTTTTTCTGACGCTCTGCCATCAAATAAGCCACGCCAGAAATTAAACCTGCCAGCAATATAAACGCTACGTTTGGCATGCCAGGAATTAAACCCATGGCACCTACAATACCTGCGGTGACATACATGACTTGTGTATTTGAAAATAATTGTGAAATCAGTTGCGTACCAATGTCTTGGTCACTGGCCACACGTGATACCACCACACCTGCTGCTGTAGAAATAATGAGCGATGGAATTTGTGCTACTAAACCATCGCCAATCGCAAGCAAGGTATAGTTTTTAACTGCCACATCAAAGGCTAAATCATGCTGCGCCATGCCCACAATCAAACCACCAATAATATTAATGATGGTGACTAAAATACCTGCCACTGCATCACCACGCACATATTTACTAGCACCGTCCATCGCACCGTAAAATTCAGCCTCTTGACCAATCTCCTTACGACGACGACGTGCTTCGTCTTCACCAATTAGGCCTGCATTTAAATCTGCATCAATCGCCATTTGTTTACCAGGCATGGCATCTAAGGTAAAACGCGCGCCAACTTCAGCAATTCTGCCCGCACCTTTCGTCACCACCGTAAAGTTAATAATGGTGAGAATAATAAATACGATGATACCTACCGCATAATTTCCACCAATTAAGAAGTGACCAAAAGCTTCAATCACCTTACCTGCAGCATCTGGACCAGTGTGTCCTTCAGTCAGTACCACACGTGTTGAAGCCACGTTCAAAGATAGACGTAACATGGTGGTGACCAACAATACGGTTGGAAACACAATAAAATCTAGCGGTTTAACAGTATTTAAACTGATGAGCAAAACAATAATGGATAGCGCAATATTGAAGCTAAATAAAGCATCTAACACGATAGCCGGCAGCGGCAATATCATCATTGATAGCAAAAGCACAATAATGAGTGGCGCTGCCATCTGCATGCCTTGTTTACTACCGAGCCAAGCTGGAAGTTTTAGCCCGTTCATGAATTAGCCCCTTGTGCCGCGCCCAACATTTGCTGCAACGCAGGGTTTAAATGTGGGTCTAAATTATCTGGCACTTCAATTTGACTTGGTACTTTAGGTTGCAAGCCACCAGCTTGCTTAAACTGACGTAGTTGATAAATATAAGCCAACACCTCAGCCACAGCGGCATACAAGGCTTGAGGAATACTATCGCCAAGTTCTGTGTGGGCGTACAAAGCACGCGCTAACTTGGGTGATTCAAGCACAGCAACTTGATGCTCTGCCGCAATTTCTCTAATTTTTAATGCAATATTGTCAGCGCCTTTTGCTACCACCATCGGCGCACGCATTTTGTCATTTTGATACGCAATCGCCACCGCATAGTGCGTTGGGTTGGTAATCACCACATCGGCTTTTGGCACTTCTGCCATCATACGGCGACGTGCCATTTCACGTTGTTGCTGACGAATTCTGCCCTTAATTTCAGGGTTGCCTTCCGACTCTTTTGATTCTTGACGTACTTCTTCTTTTGTCATTTTGAGCTTATTGGCGTAGTGAATTAGTTGATACGGCACATCAATTGCCGCAATGACGACTAGCGCAGATACCATCACCAGCATGCCCATTAACAACATATGCGCGGTCGAGGAAATCCCTTCTGACAGGGTCATTAGTGGCATGCTCAGTAGTTCATCCAAGTTACTGGTGACCACTAAATATGCCGTAGTACCAACAAGCAAAGCCTTAGCAATAGCTTTTACCAACTCCATTAAGGCGTTTTTGGAAAATAAATTTGCAATCCCTTGTATTGGGTTTAGCTTAGAAAATTTAGGCATAAACGCCTTGCTTGTAAATAACCAGCCGCCAATTAAGGCTGGCGTCGCTAAAATTACCAGTAATACCAATACAATTAATGGCATTAAAGCCCACAACACATCCATTAAATGGTCTCCAACTGTCACTAACAACAAGTTTGGGTCATACACCAAGGGGCGCGATAAAGTTAAGCCATCACTCATGCTGGTTTTAAGGGTATGCGTAATGTGCTTGCTCATCATCCAAATGCTGAGTACCACAGTGAGCAATAAGGTCACAGTTGCCAGCTCTCTGGAGCGCGGCACATCGCCCTCTTCCCGCGCTTTTTCAAGGCGCTTGGGCGAGGCCGATTCCGTTTTTTCCATGTCGCTATCTTCTGCCATCTCATCCTGCTAAGAACAAATGTATACAGGATTCATTATTCTCTAAACACACTAGGGGGTATCTTAAGAACAAGAGGGTGAAACGCCGTTTTATCTAATTTGTTAATTCAATTCTTTTTGCACATATTCAAACGATTATTAAATGTAGTTTTAAAATAAATAAAGGCCGCAATTGCGGCCTTTATTCACACTTATTTTAACTACCAATATTGGCGCTGGTGATGACGGCCACGATGGGAGTCATCAAAGCCTATCTGACGATAACTTCTAGCAGGCGCCGCGCCAAAATTCTGCGAAATCACTGCACTGTCGGCGGGCATCACTGCCACACGCACTCGAATTGTCTCACCTGGGTGATGACTGGTTACTGTGTCATAGTCACGTCCATTGTAGCGATACGTCACTAAATATCCACGCTCAACGGTGCGCCAGTTATCTACAGTAACACAACGCTCTACTGGGCGCTCACGTGAGCTATAGCTATCACGCTGGTTTGTGCTGATGCGGTCGCCTACCACAGCACCTACACCCGCTCCCACTGCTGCTGCTGCCACGCGACCATTACCACGGCCAATGGTGCTTCCTAATAAACCACCTGCGATACCACCGATAATGCTTCCGGTAGGTGATCGATCTTCACGAATACTATAGCTTTCGCGCACATATTCAGTTGTACATTGTTGGCGCGGTTCATTTACACGCTCTACTTGTGGTACTGCGGAAATCACTTTTGCTTCATCAAAATAACCATCACGGTCATGATCTGCCAAAGCTGGCGTTGCAAAACTAGCAATCACTAACGCTAAACTAAATGAATTAAAACTACGCATTTTGTTTCCTTTCTCAAATTCCACAATATGTGGATAACCTTTAAACGTAAGCATACACAGCCCTGTTGACAGGGCACAACGGCAAAACGTGTAAAGTTATGTAAGTATTCAATTTAATAATTTATATTATATTTTTTTATATAATGTTATATACTACGTTTTTATTTATTAGAGCAATCAGTATGAATATTTCACTTGCAGAAAATCCTTTAGAGCAACTTAGAGGTTCAGCAGGCAAAGCATGTGCCTTGTTAAAAGCCATGGCAAATGAAGACCGTTTATTGATTATGTGCCAACTCACACAAGGTGAACGCAACGTAAGCCAAATTGAGGCATCGACAGGTATCCAACAGCCCACTCTGTCTCAACAACTCACCATTTTGCGTGAAGAGGGGTTGGTTTCAACCAGACGTGAAGGCAAGTACATTTTTTACAATTTAAGCAGCTTTGAAGTGATACAAGTCATGCAAACCTTATCAAGTTTGTACTGTGGCAAACATATATAAAACTAAAAATAGGATTTCACATGGACATTAATCAAATGAGCGAATCGTTTTCATGCACTTCACAAATCTCGCATGAAGACATTGTTGCACTAGCCGATTTAGGCTACAAATCCATTATTTGTAATAGACCAGATGGCGAAGGTGGTGCAGAGCAACCTTTGCAACAAGACTTGGCCAATACCGCACAAGCACTTGGGTTACAGTTTGCTTATTTACCCGTGATTCCTGGTCAAATCACAGAAGAACAAGGCATTGCCTTTGGCCATTTACTTAACACCTTACCTGCCCCAGTCATGGCTTTTTGTCGCACGGGTAATCGCGCAAAAACCTTATATCAAATGGCACAAAAACAGTTACAACAAACACAAAATGATGTAACGAATGCCTGCAATTGGAGCAGTGCTTTTGATGTGGTGATTGTGGGTGGTGGTTCAGCAGGCATTGGTCTATGCGCTAGTTTGCTAAAACGCAGGCGTGACTTACGTATTGCCATAATTGAGCCAAGCGAAACGCATTATTATCAACCCGCTTGGACTCTAGTGGGCGGTGGCGCATTTAATAGTGAAAACTCTATCCGCCCGATGCGGGATGTCATCCCTAAAAAAGCAGAATGGATTAAAAGCGCTGCAGCAAGTTTTAATACCGATAATAATCAAGTGGTATTAGCAGATGGTCGCGTTGTAGCATACCATCAACTAGTGGTTTGTCCTGGCTTAAGGCTCGCTTGGGAAAAAATTGAAGGGTTGACAGAAACCTTGGGCAAGCATGGCGTGACCTCAAATTATGGTTTTAAACTCGCCCCTTATACTTGGGAGTTGGTGCAACAATTAACATCTGGCAAAGCGATTTTTACGCAACCACCGATGCCCATTAAATGCGCAGGCGCGCCACAAAAAGCGATGTACATGTCTGCTAGCTATTGGCAGAAACAAGGCCTACTAAATAATATTGAGATTGAATTTAATACTGCAGGTGCAGTGTTATTTGGTGTTGCGGCATTTGTACCCAGCCTCATGGCCTATGTTAAACGCTATAACGCCAACTTAGTCTTTAATTCAACTCTAGTCAAAGTAGATGGTCCTAATAAACGTGCTTGGTTTGACATTAAAAATGATGCTGGTGAAATTTCGCGCGTAGAAAAAACGTTTGATTTACTGCATGTTGTGCCCCCACAAGTCGCTCCTGACTTTATTCAAAATAGCCCATTAGCAGATGCTAATGGCTGGTGTGATGTTGACCAAACCACCATGCAACATAAACGTTATGCCAATATTTTTGCCTTGGGTGATGTAGTGAACTGCCCTAATGCTAAAACTGCAGCGGCGGCCAGAAAACAAATTGTTGTGGTAGCAGAAAATTTGTTAGCCGCAAAAGAACTTAAGCCGATGAACACGCACTACGACGGCTACGGCGCATGCCCTTTAACCGTTGAGCATGGCAAAGTAGTCATGGCTGAATTTGGCTATGGCGGTAAATTGTTACCTACGTTCCCCTTAATTCCAACAGTACCACGGCGCTTTGCATGGCTACTTAAAGCGACTGTCATGCCTTGGTTATATTGGAACTTAATGCTTAAAGGACGCGAGTGGCTAGCTAGACCAAGCGCTGAAAAGTAATTATGAACACTCGGAAAGCATAAATGGAGATGACATTAACAACCGTTTTATTGGGTGGCTTAGTAGGGGCTATTTTAGGCTTAACGGGCGCTGGCGGTTCTATTATTGCAGTGCCATTGCTCATCTTTGGCTTACATTTATCTGCCGCCGATGCTGCACCTGTGGCATTGCTTGCCGTGGCGATATCAGCCATTACTGGAGCAGGTATTGGATTAAAACATAATCAGGTTCGCTACCGTGCTGCCAGTTTAATTGCCGCGACAGGTATTTTAATTGCGCCTATCGGGGTATGGTGTGCAAACCAACTACCTAATAAACCATTAACGCTCATATTTGCACTGGTACTTATTTATGTTGCTGTTCGCATGTTATTACTAACAACAGAAACCATGCCTGAAAAAGACCCAATGATGTGTGATTTACTACCCTGCCAAGTGAATACGGACGAAGGCCAAATTAATTGGAACATGAAATGCGCTCGGGCACTGACCTACACTGGGGCGTTGACTGGCTTTTTATCGGGCATGCTTGGTGTGGGGGGAGGCTTTGTAGTAGTGCCCGCGCTTAAAAAATATAGCAATATCACCATGGCGCAAATATTACCAACCTCACTAAGCGTGATTGCATTGGTGTCTACTGCAGGGGTCATCACCGCTATTTTGCTTGGCAGAATGTCTTGGCAAATTGCTATCCCTTTTGCTGGAGGCGCGCTTATTGGTATGTTGATAAGTAGACAAATTGCCGCCTATTTTTCTGGTGTTGTTTTACAACGTACCTTTGCCACCTTTGCCTTACTTGTCGCCATCAGTTTAATGATAAATACGTTTATTTAAGAAAGCCTACCATGCAAACTTTTCACCAATTTTTTGATGCAGCTTCTTGCACCTATACATACCTATTGATTGATGCAGATGCTAAAGATGCGGTGATGATTGACCCTGTCGACACGCATCTTGACGCTTATCTCACGCTAATCAAGCAGCTTGACGTCAGTTTAAAATACGTACTTGAAACACACGCGCATGCAGACCATATTACTTCAGCAGGCGACTTATGCAAACGCACTGGTGCTAAAGCAGCCACCCCTGAACACTGCGGCATTACGCCCGCAGAAGTTCAACTCACGAATGGACAAATGCTTCAATTTGGTAAAAACCAGCACATCTTAGCCATTCACACGCCTGGTCACACTGCAGGCTCCATGTCTTTTTATTGGAATGATAAATTATTCACTGGGGATGCCTTGCTGATTAATGGCTGTGGTAGAACCGACTTTCAAAGTGGCAGTGCCAAAGCCTTATATGAAAGCATTACAGAAAAATTATTTAGTTACCCCGACGACACCCTAGTGTACCCAGGACATGATTACCATGGCCGTACCGCATCTAGTATTGGTCATGAAAAAGTCCACAACCCAAGGTTAGCAGGCAAATCCCTTGCTGAGTTTGAAGCAATCATGGCAAATTTAAACTTACCCAAACCAAAACTGATTGATCAAGCCGTCCCAGCCAATTTAAAACTAGGCTTAATTGAAATACATGCGGCTGAATAAGCCTTTTCTATGACTATTTTCTGTTATGTGACTAAAGTCACCATATCCTTGTAACCTGCGTTACTGTGTGCGGCTTTTTTTACGCGCACAATACTCTTCATGCATCCCAATAGAGGTGCTTTTTTGGACAACCGTGGAGATTAACATGCGTACATTTAAATATTCAGTAAACATTCTAAGTAGCTTGGTGGCAACCTTACTCGCCATCAATGCATGGGCTGGGGAGTTTGGTGACCACTGCACTACTGGCCTTTCTAAAGGGGCATTTGTACAAACCACTTGTGATATTAAAGAAGTATTTAATGGCAAAACATATTGTTTTGGCAATGAAGGTGCGCGCGATTCATTTCTATTTGACCCACAAGCCACCATTGATAAAGCTGCGAAATTTTACGCCAGTAACAAGCCTAAGGCCGTTGAAGTTGAACGTGAAAAAATAAGCCAAGCCGATGCCATTTCTCAAATTGAAAGTAAAACCTGCGATTTATCTAACAAAGATGCAGGTTATCTAGAATTAGATGGCAAAGATTTACGTCATTGCAATATGGTCAACACTAGCTTTTTTGGCGCTTATTTGCGCGGCGCAAATTTAAGCGGTGCTAATTTACAAGGCGCGTACCTTAATCTTGCTCGCCTTGAAAATGCCAACTTTACTGGCGCCAATTTGCAAAATGCCACCATTTTTCAAGCTATTTTTGATAAAACCATTTTCAAAGGCGCCAATCTTAGTAATGCCCGCATGATAGGCACATTGGTCGGCTTAGACATGAGCGATGCCACCATACAAAAAGGGCGTTATGGTTTAGATATTGGTAATCAACCCATGGGCGCAATGCGCTTTGAAGCGATTGGCGGAAAGTTTGCCAACAGCAATTTTGAAGGCTCTGATATTAACCGCGCTAACATGCAGTTTGCAGACTTAACCAATGCCAACTTACGTAATACCGATTTATTTAGAGCAGACTTAAGCAAAGCCAACTTAACAGGGGCTGACATTACCGGGGCCAACTTAGCTGAAGCGGTATTGGATGGCACTATCATGACCAATGTGAAAGGCTTAGAGGCCATAAAAGGTTACAAAGAAGATAAAGGCGCTTGTATTGATTGCGCAATTGTTGCAACTAGAGATACTCCAGCCGTCGAACAATCTGTAATCACTAATGTTGCTTCAAGTTGCCCTTTAACTCGTCGCCATACCCTGCAAGGCGCTGCGGCTCAGTAGTATCACTTCACCACGCCCAAGAGTGAGCCAGCCTTTTTGCTCAAAACGTTTGAGCTGGCGGCTCACCACTTCACGGGCGGTACCTAATTCATCAGCCATTTGTTGATGTGTTCTTGTAATAGTATCAGTGCCTGCATCCAACAATAGTTTAGCCAAACGTGCATCTAAACTTTGAAAGGCAACTTCATCAAGCAATACAATTAAATCACTGATTAATGCCCCATAGTTTTCCATGACAAAACGTCTAAACGTAAGAGAGTCGAGCATTAATTGATGAAACACTTTATCTGGCACAATCACATCACGAATCGGCTCTTCTACCACAGTAGAGGCTGGATAATCACTATTACCAAGCAAACAAGTGGTGGTAATCACACAGGTTTCACCTGCACCCACCCGGTAAAGTAAAATTTCTCTGCCATTAGTCGACATTTTATACACGCGTGACCGGCCCTTTAAACGTAACACATAGCCATGGCATGGCATGCCTTCAGAATAGCCTATCGTACCGACTGGGGCTTCTACAATTCGAGAATGTTTTGCCAGCATTTCCAGCGCTTCTGGCTCTAAACCCGCTAACGCAGGAAATTGCGATAACCAAGTTAGGGTTTGCTCCATTGTTTGCATGCTTGTCTCTCCATCATGTTATGTTTTGATTTATATTTGTCATTTATCTAAGTTAAAACCTTACACGCTACTAAGTTTTTGCGATGCTAATCGCACCTTGAGCGCTTTTGCTGCTAGTGCATACCCACCTGAACCGCCATCCACAAAATGCATATGATTACCTGCATGTGAATTGACAATACAAGTCACCAAAGCCTCTTGAGATTGATGCATGCCATACGCTAAATCGCCGCGCAAAAAAGCAGATTGTAAATAATGTTCTAACGCCTGTGCTTGCGCTTTTTTTCCATCCATCACCATGCGTAGCATACCATCAAATTTTTGATAATCTGAATTTGCAACAAGCTCTTGCCGATATTGGCTCCACTTCACTGCTTTCGTATCCATTTGACGCTTAAATAACCAATAACCTGCCAAGTTCTGCAATATAATTTTTAAAAAGTATAAGCCTTGTTTTACTGTGCCCAAGCCCCAAGCGCGCACGCGCCATTCATGACTTAATAATTTAAAGTTAAAGGTAAGCTGCATGCGGTTAGCATTCAAAGGATGGTAGGCTTTGACATCACCGTAAATATGTTTAATTTGTTGCAATACGGCTTGGTAAATAACATAAGCTTGGTGCGCATCTCGCGTGTTGGCAGATACAATCAACGAAAGTTTGTGGTCATGCACACTTGGCACGCCTTGCCATCGGCATTCAAACCCTTCAAAACTTGCTTCTGCAGGACCATCTTCCGCATGCACCATCAATACATGCGAGCCATTCGATTTAACTACGCGTTCAGCCGCGTACCAACCATCACCAGACAATACGGGTTGCACAATATGTGGCGATAATCTGACTTTGCCAATCTGTAAATTAAACCCTTGCGCATACAAATCAGAGGCTTTAACTAAACCCACGCGCAAAGAAAGACCAAAACTACGCTCTGCTAGTTGCTGTGTTGCACGTAAGGCAATAATCGATTGTTCAAGCATACAAGGCGGCAAGGCAGCTGTTGCACCGTCACCACCAAAAATAAAGGGGAAATCAATATCACGGTTAACATTAGTTAATGCAGCAATACAAGCCACACCGACGGTATTGACGTTTTTGTAATTACCCGACTCAATGGCCTGAGTAGAGTTTTCAATATCAGCGATGACCACCCACCAGGTGTTGGGTAGAGTTGCATGCGTATCAGGTGCTAACGCATTATCAAAAACGGGCTGTGCGTTTAGGTTTCTATAAAAATTTATATCATGGTCTTGATTCATGACGCCCTCTTTATATACTTAATGGCTCGCAAAGCAACCAAATTAAAGGTTTTAAAGGCAAATAGATAACGATAAATAAGCTAAATTTTGCGCATTAAAGCACTTATAAACTTGACCTAAAGCGCTAAAAAAGCCAAACTAGCACCTGTTTACGCCTTTAAAAGGCATACTTATTGCATGGTTAATTTGGTTTTTAACAGTGCACCACTATACACAACTAACATTATTTTTTGTCTTTAGTTTATCGTAAAGATTCATGGAGAACGCTACATGGCATTAACCCCCGACATTGACCCTCAAGAAACCCAAGAATGGCTGGATGCTATTGCCTCGGTACTTGAGAACGAGGGCACAGAACGCGCGCACTTTATTTTAGAGTCGCTCATTGACAAAGCACGTCGCTCTGGCAGTAACTTGCCTTACAAAGCCACTACATCTTACGTCAATACTATTCCAACGCATTTGCAACAACGGTTACCGGGCGATCCTGAAATGGAGCGCCGCGTGCGCGCATTAGTGCGCTGGAACGCAATTATGACCGTGCTTCGTGCTAACGAAAAATCACCAGGCGTGGGTGGTCATATTGCCAGCTTTCAATCTGCAGCCACGCTATATGATGTAGGTTTTAACCACTTCTTCCGTGCAGCCAATGATAAGTTTGGCGGCGATTGCGTGTACTTTCAAGGTCACTCATCACCAGGCGTGTATGCACGTGCTTTCTTAGAGGGTCGTTTTACTGAAGAACAAATGGATAATTTCCGCCAAGAAACAGGCGGTAATGGCTTATCTAGTTATCCGCACCCATGGTTAATGCCAGACTTCTGGCAGTTCCCAACTGTTTCTATGGGCTTAGGCCCTCTAGCAGGCATTTACCAAGCACGCTTTTTAAAATACATCCATAACCGTGGCATTGCAGATA
>CAYXGE010000030.1:10200-20318 GCA_964464435.1 uncultured Methylophilaceae bacterium | reverse complement strand
TTTTACAAACCGTTCAGAGGCCTCAAAAGCAGAATATGCTATTAAACAACTTAGTGCTGATCAGAAACGCAAACTAGTCACCCAAGAGGCCTTGTAAATTCTTCATATAGTTTAAGTCAATTATGGTGACGCTTTAGTATGAGTTAATCTTCAGCAGTAGATGCAATTTTATGAATGCTTAAATCAGCGCCTTCAAATTCCTCTTCTGCATCCATACGGATTCCCACTAACTTTTTAACACCACCGTAAACCAAAAAGCCTCCAGCAAGTGCAATAGCAATCCCTAAACCTGTACCTATGAGTTGTGATGCCAATGAAACGCCACCCATACCGCCAAGTGCTTGTGCCCCAAAGATGCCTGCGGCAATGCCACCCCAAGCGCCACACAAGCCGTGAAGTGGCCATACCCCAAGTACATCATCAATTTTCCAGCGTGTTTGGGTAAGCGTAAACGCCCATACAAACATAGCGCCTGCAACTGCGCCAGTTACTAGTGCGCCTAGTGGGTGCATAATGTCCGAGCCTGCACACACGGCCACTAAACCTGCGAGAGGACCATTGTGTACAAATCCAGGGTCATTCTTGCCGACTACTAGAGCGGCTAAGGTACCACCTACCATCGCCATGAGTGAGTTCATGGCTACCAAGCCCGAAATACCTTGTATGGCTTGCGCAGACATGACGTTAAAGCCAAACCAACCTACAGTAAGTATCCATGCACCTAGCGCTAAAAATGGGATATTTGATGGTGGATAGGCATGTAATTTGCCATCTTTGCTGTAACGTCCAGTGCGCGCCCCAAGCAACATCACTGCCGCAATAGCAATCCATCCGCCCATGGCATGCACCACCACTGAACCAGCAAAGTCTCTAAACTTTGCACCAAAGCTGGCTAATAACCAATCTTGAATGCCATAGTGGCCGTTCCAAGCAATGCCTTCAAAGAAAGGATAGACAAACCCAACCAAAAGAAAGGTTGCGGCTAGTTGCGGATTGAATTTTGCGCGCTCTGCAATACCGCCTGAAATAATGGCAGGAATTGCCGCAGCAAAGGTGAGCAAGAAGAAAAATTTGACTAAATCAAAACCATTCTTAGCTGCTAATACTTCTGCGCCACTAAAGAAGTTAACGCCATAGGCAATGCTATAGCCAATAAAAAAATAAGCAATGGTAGAGACTGAAAAATCTACCATAATTTTAACCAATGCGTTTACTTGGTTTTTTTTGCGTACAGTACCAACTTCTAAAAAGGCAAAACCTGCATGCATTGCCAACACCATAATTGCGCCTAGCAATACAAATAGCACATCATTTGCTTGTGTTAAGTTCTCCATAACTCCCTCTTTAAGCGTTATATTTATAAAAATTTGGAATATTGATGCAAAAAACTTGCCAATTCAGGCGCTATTGTTTCTAAAGGGTTTTTTGTTTTATATTTTTCAAAAACGCACTAATTATGAGCGATTAAAAGTGCATTGCACCAATAATGTGCAAAAAATATATACCGCAATTAACCATATCTTGAATCAGCTAATCAGAAAAGTAACCAACGCGCTTTAATAATTGTGCTGTTTCATAGATTGGTAAGCCCATCACCCCACTATAACTGCCTTCTATGCGTTTTATCCATACTGATGCTAAACCCTGTATACCATAAGCACCTGCCTTATCAAACGGTTCACCAGTCGCAATATAAGCATGAATTTGCGCATCACTAAGGTGCGCCATTTCTACACGTGTGGTAGATAGTAGGATATTTATCTTATCTTCATGTGCTAATGCAACTGCCGTGTGGACCTGATGCCAGCCTCCGGACATCAATCTGAGCATACGAAAAGCATCGTCAGCATGTTCTGGTTTACCTAAAATTTCTGACCCAACACAAACTGTAGTATCTGATGCCAACACTGGCAATAGAGGCAGATGTTGGCTGATTAATATGGCATGGCAGGCTTGAGCTTTTTGTTGCGCTAGTCTGAGTACATAATCTGCTGGCGCTTCAGTTTGCATCACAGATTCATCGATATCTGCAGGTAAAACTGTAAATTTCACGCCCATTTGTTGTAATATCTCTGCACGGCGAGGGGAACGTGAGGCTAAATAAATACTCTTTACCATAGCAAAGTAATCTCTAAAATTCATTCACAAAAAACAGGATACTATCATGCTTGATTGGGCTTATTTATTTAAAATTGGTATTGCGTTATTTGCCATAGTTAACCCCATTGGCTCTATTCCCATGTTCATTAGTGCTACCAATGGATGGTCTGAAACTGACCAATTAAAAACCACCAAAACTGTAGCAATCACAGTATTTAGTGTACTGACGGTTTCAGCCTTGGTGGGTGACAGTATTTTAGATTTTTTTGGGATTAGCATTGCCTCATTTCAGGTGGGCGGCGGCATATTATTATTATTGATTGCTATTTCAATGATGCACGCCAAACATAGCGGAACGCGACAAACATTAGAAGAAGCCCAAGCCGTAGCGGAGCGTGAAGCCATAGCGATTGTGCCACTCAGCATTCCCTTATTGGCAGGCCCAGGTGCTATCAGTAGCATGATTATCGCAGCACAACAAAGTGGCAGTTTCGTAAACCATATTCAACTCATCTTACCTATTGCTCTTGTGAGCTTAATGATTTGGGGCATATTGCGTTTATCTAGTTCTATCGCAGAAAAATTAGGCACCATAGGCATTAACGTGGTCACACGGTTAATGGGGCTGATTTTAGCTGCGATGGCAGTTGAGTTTATTGCCAACGGATTGGTGGGATTATTTCCTAAAATAGCCAGTTAAACGACTAAGCTGTAAAATAGCGTTTTAAGCACAGATTAGTCTCAACATGCAATGGAAACCCAATACGACTGTCGCCGCGATTATTGAGCAAGATGGTAAATTCTTACTGGTTGAAGAAGATACCGCAGAAGGCACACGTCTTAACCAACCCGCAGGCCATTTAGAAGATGGTGAAACGCTGCTGCAAGGCGTGGTTCGCGAAGCCAAAGAAGAAACTGCTTACGACTTTAGCCCCGAGTCTTTATTAGGTATTTATCATTGGCGTTATGATGCTAAAGACATTACCTATTTGCGTTTTGCGTTCATAGGTAAGCTGGGAGCGCACTATCCTGAGCAAACCCTTGATGACGGCATTTTGCGCACTGTTTGGATGAGCATAGATGAAATTCGCGCCACTACGCACATGCATCGCAGCCCGCAAGTGCTCAAATGCGTGGAAGATTATTTAGCAGGTCAACAATACCCATTAGAAGTGATAACACATTTATGAAAAAACAGACAGTTGTTGTAGGTTTGTCAGGTGGCGTTGACTCATCAGTCACCGCACTTTTACTCAAGCAACAAGGCTATGAGGTGATAGGGCTTTTCATGAAAAATTGGGAGGATGATGACACCGATGAGTACTGCCCTGCCAAGCAAGATTTAATTGATGCTGCCGCCGTTGCTGACAAAATTGGTATTGAGCTAGAAGCCGTTAACTTTAGCAAAGAATATAAAGAACGTGTCTTCCAAAATTTTTTAGATGAATACAAAGCTGGCCGCACCCCTAACCCCGATATTTTTTGCAACTCTGAAATTAAATTTAAAGCCTTTTTAGACCATGCCATGAGCCTTGGTGCAGATATAATGGCCACTGGGCATTATGCGCAAGTGCAAGAAAACCGCTTGCGTCCGGGTGAGTTTCAACTGCTTAAAGCAGAAGATGGCAGCAAAGACCAAAGCTACTTCTTATATCGCTTAAACCAAGCGCAGCTCTCAAAAACACTGTTTCCGCTAGGTAAATATTTGAAGCGTGAAGTGCGTGAAATCGCCGAGCAAGCAGGCTTAGTTACCGCAGCAAAAAAAGACTCTACAGGCATCTGCTTTATTGGTGAGCGCCCATTTCAAGAGTTTTTAGAGCGCTATATTCCGCGCAAACCAGGTGAAATGAAAACACCTGAAGGGCAAGTGGTAGGCGAACACAGTGGCCTCATGTATTACACGCTAGGTCAACGCCAAGGCCTCAAAATTGGTGGTTCTAAAACCAGCAATGGCGAACCTTGGTTTGTTGCCGCCAAAAATATGGAAAAAAATGAGCTGATTGTGGTGCAAGGTCATGACCATCCATTGTTGCTTAATGATGGTCTGCAAGCCAACCAGTTACATTGGATTAGCCCTGAACCCCCTATCACCAACTGGGTGTATGCTGCAAAAACGCGTTATCGCCAACCTGATGCTCCATGCGAAATCGATAAACTAGCTGGCGACTTTACTGAAATTAAGTTTGGTCAAAAACAATGGGCCATTACCCCAGGGCAATCAGCGGTAGTCTACGAAAGCAATGTATGTTTAGGTGGCGGCATCATTACTGCCGCGATTTAGTTAGAAACTCACTCGGCTATAACCAAGCAAGGTGCCTGTGGCGTACGCCAAATCAATTTGCGAGACTTGATAATCATTAATGGCGCGAATTTCACGCAGTTGGGCATCGCCCAATCTGGTGAGTGACTCTTGCACTTCCGTCATAGTTCTTAGGCCTTCTTTAAACTGCTTGACCTCAGCTTCATAGTTAATACCTGCGATGACCACTTGTTGTCGTGCCGCAATAATACGCTGCCAATCTTGCTCTAAATAATCCACCGCATCTAAAATTTCTTTGGTAACAGAGCGCTCTTGCAAGGTTTTGGTAGTCAGTCTTTGCATACGCTCGCCAATAGCACGGTCAAGCCTAGCGAGACGGGCTTCATTGGTAATCGGCATTTCAAACCTTAAACCTATAGACCAATCATTAAAGCGTTGGCTATCTACGCCGTCATAAATTCGGTTCAAACTATTATTATTATCCGATAATGCGCCATATTTGTAATCGAGTGTAAACAAGGGCAATGTTTGATTTTCTAAATAATCAATTTTAGTTAAATCTGCAGCCAACTTAAGCTCTTGCTCAAGCAACTCTAAACGGCCTTGTAATGCTTCGTCTATTAACTTCGTTTTGTCTAGTTGATATGCGACCAAACTAGGCTGAGAACTAGGAATATAAACAAAATCTGTGGTAAGTTGGCTTACCTCACCATCTAAGAAAAACTTGAGTTGGCGCTGGCTAATGCTCACTTTAGTTTTAGCTAAAATTAGCGCATCCATTTGTGCGGCGAGGCCTACTTGCGCGCGATTAATTTCAATAGCGGCACTCACACCTTCCTCTACCCGTCTGCGCACCATTTCTAAGTTACTCATAGCAAAGTCATATTGCTGCTTACGCACATTTAGCTCTGCCCATGCTCTTTGAAGCTCCCAATAAGCTTTATCCACGGTCGCAATAATGCGCATCGATTGTAATTTGGCTTTGACTGCGCTAGCTTGCTGTTCAAATCCAGCAATTTTAATGCTGGCTTCATTGACATCTACCCCTGCATTTCTTAACAAAGGTTGGCTAAATGAAAATCTGAGCGCACCATTGTATTCATCTGAATCAAAAGAACCTAATGACTGTTTTCGATCTATTGGGGAACTAATAGTAACTTTACCACCTGTGCGTAACGGCACCATTAGGCCTAATTCGGCCTCAGACATCCTTTTTTCTTGGGCTTGGGAAGTAAGTTTGACCTGCTGTTTATCGAGCGCGGGATTAGTTGTAGAAAAACTAACATTATCTCCAGAGGCTTCAGCTAAATCTTTTTCTGCATAAGAAACAGAAGCAAATAAAATATTATCAAACTTTGCGCGCTCTTCATTCACGAAAGTCTGCTGAATGACTGGCTCAAGTTGCGCAATTTTAATAGGCAGGTTATTTTCTAAGGCGATGGCTCTGATTTCAGCAATGGACACCACCTTTTTTTCTGCATCAATTTCCGCCAATAGGGCTTCTGGCATCGCTTGCTGTAAGTTAAGCTGACTTAAATTGGCTTTTAAATCAATTGGTTTAACATTTTTTCGGTCATCCATGGCGCGTTTAAAACGTTCTAAGGCTTGAGTAACGCTTTGCTGCTCTCCTCGGCTGTAGTCTTCTATACGCAACCCAGACTCTTGCTTAAGTATCTTTTTGGCTTTTTCTGAAACCTCGTTTGCAAAAGATGCACTACTGAATAATAAAAAAAATAATATATAAATCAATGAATAAGGTGTAACACCAACGGTTAAAGCGTTTACCTCACGCATTATTTAGCCTTGCCAGTGGCTTGCAACTCTGCCTTTAAGGCAGCATCTGATAAGCGAGGTGGCAACCCGTTCAGTACCCGCCATATTTCATAACCTATACTCACCTCTTCTAACAGCACCCAAGCTTTAGTAGAAACACCTTGTCTTAAAAACTTGGCACTTGGCCATTGTTGCTCTGTTTCATCAGGCAGTACCATCACCCTAAAATGTCCTGTACCATCATCAGAGGTATCCACAAACGCTACTTTGCCGCCAAACGTACCAATCGCTACAGTTGGCCAACCCGAAAATTGTATGGCTGGCCAACCTTCAAACTCAAGTCTGACAGGGCTACCTGCATGCATTAACGCTGCATCTCTACCATCTACAGAAAGGGCTACTGCGCGTTGAGCGGTTTCTGGCACAATGGTTAATAAATGTTGCCCCTGAGAGACAATTTCAGATTCGGTATTAACCATTACCCGCATCACCATACCATCTCTTGGTGCAATGACTTGTTGGGCTGATTGTCTGGCAAGGCTAATTTCATAGCTGGTTAAACTGTTTTTGTTTTCTGCAATTTCACTTTGAATTTTATTAATGACTGCGTTTGCAGAATTAATTGATGCACTCGCATCTGACCTTGCTTGCTGAATGTCTGCCATCGCTGTTTTGGCTTCAGCTTCAGCGGACATCTGTTGCGCACGCGCGCTATTGACGTTTCGCATGGCGATAATATGGTCGCGTTGCGCAACTTCAACATCCCGTTGCGAGATTAATCCTTCATCCAGCAATCTTTTAAGGCGTTCAATTTGAAGGGCTGCCGCATCCAAAGCCGCTTGCGAGGCAGCAAGGCTTTCTTTGGCGCTGGCAATTTTTTGTTTAGCCATATCCAGTTTGAACTCTGCCGCCGATACCTTTGCATCTCTCAAACTATATAAATTCAATAACTGCGATTGATACGCTTTTAACTCATCATTTTTTGCAGATAGTTTTACTTTTTGCTCATCGCGTTGTTGGGCAATTCGTTGGAGATATTTTGGGTCGTTATCTGAAATGACTAATAACACATCCCCTTTTTTCACATGATCGCCTTCTATCACATTTCGTTTAACAACTAAGCCGCTCACTGGGGCATCTACTTGTTGAACCCGCTCAGAGGGCGAATAAGCCATCACTGAACCACTGGCTGTGATGTTTTGTTGCCATGGTAAAAACAACATACACAACGGTATTACAAAAAATAAAATCACCAGCCATTTAATGGTTTTCTTAACATAATCTGGAGTTTGCGCATGTATTAACGCACTATATTCATACGCCATGCTGCACCTCATTTGCCGTTTTAAGCTCTAATATTTGCTCACAGCGCTTTGCAATATGGGAAAAACGAGTCAATATGATTACGCCGTAATGTCGTTCTTTTGCCAATACATGGGTGCAAACTTCTTCTAACAAGTGCGGCTCAAGCCCATCTAATAAGCTATCAATAATAAGCAAATGTGGCTTACATGCCATCGCTCTTGCCAATACTAACAATGCTGTTTGTGCGTGTGAAAGAGGTGCCCCAGATGCGGTAAGTGGTGTACTCAACCCTTCATCTAAGGCTAATACTTGTTCTAAAAAGCCTAATTTGGCTAATATCTGACTCACTGTTTCTAGTGAAATATCTTGTCTACCCAAGGCTATATTTTCGTAAATTGAGCCGTCAATAATATCAATTTTGCTGGCAAGTCCTATGTGTTGGCGCAGGGTTTGCATATCGATTTGTCTAATATCAATCCCGTTATATTCAATGTAACCACTGTTTACTGTTCGCAATCCAGTAATTAAGTCAGCTAAAGTAGTTTTACCCGTACCTGAACCACCTAATATAGCAAGACTTTTTCCAGCATTTAGTTGAAAACTAATATTGTTAATCGGCTGAATATTGGCGGTATAACGATGGCTTATATTCGCAACGTTAAGATTTAATCCCTGCTTAATATCCAGTTGATGTGATCCAACAGGCTCTATCGGAAAGCTTTCCAATACTGATAGTTTATCCAAGGCGGCCATTAAGTCATAGTAGTACTCAAGATGACCTATAAATCTTTGGAAGGAGGTAAGAACAGCAAAAATAATCAACTCAGCGGCCACAAATTGCCCAAGGTTAATTTGGCCATTAATCACTAGCGCCCCGCCAAGTGCAAGCATGCCCGTACCAGCTAAAGCATAAATTAAGATGCCACTTATATTTTGTGCAAGTAACACTTTAAAATGTTTTTTACGTTTTATTAAATACTCATTAGCAAGGGCATCTGTGCGAGTTTGGGCAAAGTGATTTCCACCGGAAAATTTAAAGGTACTTAAATTGCGTGCAAGCGTTTCTAACCAACCTGCCATTGCATATTTTGTTTTTGAGTCGTTAATTGCGGTTTCAAGCGCATGGCGTCCAATAATTTTAATGACAAACAAAATCGCCAAAATAATTAAAACCACAGCGATAGCAAAATAAAAACTGTAAAACATCAAGATAATGCTACCAACTGAGGCCTTTAGCAGTGAAGTTAGGCCAGTTGTCAATAAAATCGCCCCCGCTTTTTGCACTGTTGATACATCAAAAAAGCGATTCATTAACTCAACGTAATTATTCTCATCATGAATACTGACCTGACTTGCCTGAACATTTTTGGCTGATTGCAAGGCCATACGTACAAAAAATCGACGTTGAATTAATTCTACAATGTAGTTCTCAAGTACCTTAAATACACCTGAAAGTATCAGTACCAAAAACAACATAAACGAAATGACGTAAAGCGGTGACATCACACCACCCATGGTCACCACATTAACTAAGGCTTGAATGGCAATCGGTGTGGCAATACTGAGCAAACCCATGCCAAGGGTGAGTAATACAATTTTCTTAATATCGGAAGTTTCAACGCTGAGGTGGCTGAGCAGTCTTTTTGTTAATTCTGTTGCTTCTGAGTGTAAGTTGGGCATAACCTTTATTTCTTGCGACTTGTAGTCACGGCAATTAAAGATAGTGACATTTTGTGTCTATATTAATACCTTACAATTTTAGTATGGTATTGGCATCTGGTCAAATTATTTTCTTAGCGATAGTATGCATTTATACTTGCATAATATTATTCTAAAAAAGTCCTCATCACCATGCTTTATTCAGTTGATATGCTTTACTACCTACTGATAGGTATTTTTATCATCGCTTTGCTTTACTCCAGCGTTGGACACGCTGGTGCTTCTGGCTATATTGCAGTCATGTCTTTACTAGCAATTGCCCCTGCTATTATTAAACCATCAGCTTTAGCACTTAACATTTTAGTTGCTAGCATTGCTACTTGGCAGTTTGCTCGCGCAGGGCATTTTTCTTGGAAATTATTTTGGCCTTTTGCTTTACTTTCTATCCCGATGGCTTACATAGGTGGATTTATAAATTTACCATCTGAGACATTTAAACTATTGCTAGGTTTCGTTCTTATTTACTCAAGCTACAAATTTATTGTGCCCACAAGTTCGAATCATGTCATTCGCTCACCGCAATTATCCCATGCAGCATTTGCAGGTGGTGGAATTGGATTAATTGCAGGACTCACAGGCACTGGCGGCGGTATATTTTTAACGCCTTTAATTTTACTAATGGGGTGGGCTAATCCTAAACAGGCAGCCGCAGTTTCTGCGCCGTTTATTTTGCTCAATTCAGCATCAGGCTTACTAGGCAACTATGCAAGCACGCAAGCTTTACCTAAAGAAATTGGTTGGATGCTTGCATGTGCAGGTTTGGGCGGTATTTTTGGTAGCTATTTGGGTAGCCAGAAGTTTGATGCCAATATGATTAAACGTTTTTTAGCATTGGTATTATTCATTGCTGGTTTAAAGCTAATCTTTACCTAAACTATTAGTAGCCTGCGGCTAATGATCTAGTGACTAATAACCTGGTGGCGTGGTATCTTTAAATGCAGGGCGCTTCATCATATTGGCA
>CAYXGE010000030.1:0-10100 GCA_964464435.1 uncultured Methylophilaceae bacterium | reverse complement strand
CTAATAACCTGGTGGCGTGGTATCTTTAAATGCAGGGCGCTTCATCATATTGGCATAATGTTTTGCTAAATTTGGATATTGTGTTTTCCAATCTAGCGCTTGGTAACGCATCTCTAAATAGCCCAAGCAACATCCAAGCGCAATATCAGCTAACCCAAAGCTATCAAGCGCACACCATTTTTTATCTGCCAAATCTGCACTAAGTTTTGCAAGCCCCCTATTCACCTTGAGCATTTGCTTTTCTATGACTGCAGTATCTTGCTGTTCTGGTGCACGTCTTGATTCTAACATCGCGGCCACAGCAGCATCACATACGCCATCTGCTAGGGCTTCCCAACGCCTTACCTCAACACGTTCTGTATTATTTTCGGGAATAAGGTGCGCAACAGGCGTTCTGTTATCTAAATAAGTAACAATGACCCGTGAATCATAAATACTATCACCATCATCCATAACCAGTACTGGCACTTTACCTAATGGATTATATTGCGCCACAGGGCAATTGGGGTCAGACAATACGACTTCAACCATTTCAAGTTCAACGCGCTTTTCTGCCGCTACCACACGAACTTTTCGGGCATATGGACTATTCACCGTATATAAAAGCTTCATATTATTGTTTGATACCCTGTGACAGTTGATGCTACATTATAATGTAAATATGTTAAGCGCAGAACTCAAAAAATCCATGCAGCAACAGGTCAATATTGCACTTGCAGAAGATGTAGGTGCAGGTGACCTTAGTGCAAAACTTATTGCTGAAAATACGCAAGCGCAAGCTACTATTATTAGCCGAGACCTAGCCATTATTTGTGGTATTCCATGGGCAAATGAGGTCTTTAAGCAAGTTGACCCCGATACACAAGTGATATGGCATGTGCAGGAGGGCGATGAAATTAGCCCAAATCAAACGCTTTGCATCATTAATGGCAAGGCGAGATCATTACTTACTGCAGAGCGTTGCGCACTTAATTTTTTGCAAACACTATCTGCAACCGCGTCGCAAACTCGCTTATATGTCAATGCGGTTAAAGGTACGCAAGCTCAAGTTCTGGATACGCGCAAAACACTACCAGGCTTCAGACTTGCTCAAAAATATGCGGTCATTACAGGTGGCGGCCATAATCAACGGATTGGTCTGTATGATGGCATTTTAATCAAAGAAAACCATATTGCTGCGGCTGGCAGCATTGAGCAAGCCATGCAACAGGCGCTTGCCATGGATGCCCATGTTTCAATTCAAATTGAAGTAGAAAATTTAACGCAATTAGAAGCTGCGATTTTGGCAGGTGCTAAATTGATTTTACTTGATAATTTTAACTTGAAACAGATGACAGAAGCCGTCAAACTCACAGATAGACGTGCTGTTTTAGAAGCCTCTGGTGGCGTATCATTGGCAGATATTCGTGCCATTGCAGAAACTGGTGTAGACCGTATTTCTGTTGGCGGCATCACAAAACATATTAAGGCGGTTGATTTATCAATGCGGTTTAAGGAACTAAAATAATGTCAAAAACAAGCGCTACACTAAAAATTGAGGGTCGCCTAACGCTTGGCGATTCACTTCGCATGTTGGTTAATGACGGCATTGTTGATAAACCGAGTGCAGAAAAACTATACAACGACCGTAAAATGGATAGCTCTAAAATGCACCCACTCGTGGTGATAGGCGAGCAAAAATGGAAAAATTTAAGAGATCCAAGTAAGCCATTAACCGTTGAAGCATTGAGCAAATGGCTGGCTGAAAAGGCAGGCGTTGATCACTTTAACATAGACCCACTCAAGTTAGATTTTGGCTCTGTAGCGCAAGTTATCTCAAAAGCCTATGCAGAACGTCTGAAAATAATGCCCGTTAGAGTAAAAGGTAAAGAGGCAATTTTTGCCACAGCTGAACCCTTTTACACCGAATGGATTCCAGACTTAGAGCGCGCGCTTAATCTTAAAATTAAACTCGTTGTAGCCAATCCACTTGAAATTAATCGTTACCTTCCTGAAATATTTGATTTAGCAAACTCGATTAGTTCTGCCGCCATTGCCAAAGAAGGACAAATTATTGGCGTGCAAAACTTAGAGCAGCTAGTAGAACTTGGTAAAAATAAAAATTTAGATGCTAATGAACAACATGTAGTGAATATTGTGGATTGGCTATTTAAATACGCGTTTGAACAACGCGCCAGCGATATTCATCTTGAGCCAAGACGTGGTGTGGGTTTGTTGCGCTTTAGAATTGACGGGGTACTGCACCAAGTTTATCAACTGCCGACGACGATTATGAACGCCATTACGAGCCGAATTAAACTGCTGGGACGTATGGATATGGTAGAAAAGCGTCGTCCACAAGATGGTCGAATTAAAACACTCACTGCTGAAGGCTTAGAAGTTGAACTTAGACTTTCTACAATGCCTACAGCTTTTGGTGAGAAATTGGTCATGCGGATTTTTTCACCTGAAAACTTGGTCAAGGATTTTATTCAACTTGGCTTTTCAAAAAAACAAGATGCACTATGGCGTTCATGGACATCCAACCCCAATGGCATTATTTTAGTCACAGGCCCAACTGGCTCTGGTAAAACAACTACGCTGTACACCACACTTAAAACCTTAGCAACAGAGCAGGTTAATGTATGCACGGTGGAAGACCCGATTGAAATGGTTGAGCCATCGTTTAACCAAATGCAAGTGCAAAAAAATATTGACCTTAACTTTTCAGACGGCATTAGAACCTTGCTACGGCAAGACCCAGACATTATCATGGTAGGTGAAATTCGCGATGGCGAAACTGCAGAAATGGCGATTCAAGCTGCGTTGACTGGCCATTTAGTGCTTTCTACATTGCACACGAATGACTCACCTTCAGCTGTTACGCGCTTGCTAGATTTAGATGCGCCTTCTTATCTGATTAACTCCACCTTGCTGGGCATTATGGCGCAGCGCTTAGTGCGTACATTGTGCCCCCATTGTAAAGAAGAAACCACCTTTGATGACGCTAATTGGGACGCCATGACGGCAGGGTGGAAAATTGAAAAACCAGCTAAAATATATAGTGCTGTAGGTTGCTTAGAGTGTCGTATGACAGGCTATCGAGGTCGAGTAGGCATTTATGAAATGCTCAATATCAGTCCAAAAATTCAGCAATTTATTACGCAAACTACGGACTTAAACGCACTCAAAAAACAAGCGTTTGCTGAAGGCATGAAGCCGCTAATGATTAATGGCGTTGAAAAAATCATAGAAGGCGTGACCACCATTGAAGAGGTGTTAAAAGTTGCACCTTTATTAAATCAATATTAAAGAGACCGTTTTATAAAGTTCTACTAAATAATTCTCTAAAATCAAGCCCCTTAAACTTGACCAAATCGTGCTAAACGGTTAAGGTTTAGGGTTCAACTATTGGCGTGAAATAAGTCATTTTTATGGAAGACAGTCCTAAACCAACAACAAAACAATCAAATCCTGTATTAACGGGTGCAGATATTGTAATTCGTTGCTTGCAAGAAGAAAACGTTAAATTCGTTTTTGGCTATCCAGGCGGTGCGGTATTGCATATCTACGATGCATTGTTCAAACAAGATAAATTTAAACATATTTTAGTGCGTCATGAGCAAGCTGCTGTGCATGCTGCGGACGCATTTTCACGCGCAACTGGCGAAGTAGGCGTGGCATTAGTGACCTCTGGTCCAGGCGCTACTAATGCGGTTACCGGCATTGCAACCGCCTACATGGATTCTATTCCCTTAGTAGTGATTAGCGGCCAAGTCCCCGTTCCGGCCATTGGCATGGATGCTTTCCAAGAAGTGGACATGGTAGGTGTTACACGTCCATGTGTTAAGCATAACTTCTTGGTAAAAGATGTCAAAGACATTGCAAAAACCATTAAAAAAGCATTTTATATCGCTTCAAGTGGTCGCCCTGGCCCCGTTGTGGTCGATATTCCTAAAGACATTACAGCTGAAATGGCGGAGTTTGATTATCCAAAATCCATTGAGCTTCGCTCTTATACGCCTGTGCTAAAAGGCCATAGCGGTCAAATTAAAAAAGCGCTAAAACTTTTACTAGAAGCAAAACGACCCATTATTTATACTGGTGGTGGTTTGGTGTTGGGAGATGCGGCTAACGAGCTAGTTAAGCTTGCTAGAGCGTTAGGTTACCCAGTCACCAATACGCTCATGGGGCTAGGGGGCTTTCCAGCTTCTGATAAACAATTCTTGGGCATGTTGGGCATGCACGGCACGTATGAAGCCAATAATGCCATGCAAGCTTGTGACTTAGTGTTTGCGGTTGGCGCAAGGTTTGATGACCGTGTGATTGGCAATCCTGCCAACTTTTTAAGTGTGCCGCGTACCATTATTCATATTGACGTAGACCCATCGTCCATTTCAAAACGCGTTAAAGTCGATGTACCTATTGTTGGGCATGTACAGTCTGTATTGGCAGAAATGAATCAGCTCTTAGCGCAAGAGCCTAAAAAGCCAGATGCCAAAGTGCTGGCTGCTTGGTGGGCGCAAATTGATGCTTGGCGTCAAAAAGATTCACTCGCTTTTAGCATGGGTGATAGCAACATCATTAAACCGCAATACGTGATTCAGAAATTGTGGGAAGTCACCAAAGGCGATGCCTATGTCACTTCAGACGTTGGGCAACACCAAATGTGGGCAGCGCAATATTATAAGTTTGATAAACCGCGTCGTTGGATTAATTCTGGCGGCTTAGGTACGATGGGCGTTGGCTTGCCTTATGCGATGGGGTGTCAATTGGCTGATCCTAAAGCGCAAGTGGCTTGTGTCACAGGTGAGGGCAGTATTCAAATGAATATTCAAGAGCTTTCAACCTGCCACCAGTTCCATCTGCCTATCAAAGTTATTTTGCTAAACAATCGCTATTTAGGCATGGTGCGTCAATGGCAAGAGTTCTTCTACGAGAACCGCTATTCAGAGTCATATATGGATAGTCTGCCAGACTTTGTTAAGTTAGCAGAGTCCTATGGTCATGTAGGCATGAACATTGAAAATCCAGCGGATGTTGAAGGCGCGCTTACTGATGCATTTAACATGAAAGACCGTTTCGTATTTATGAATTTCTTGACTGACCAAAAGGAAAACGTATTTCCAATGGTGCCCAATGGTAAAGGCTTAGCCGAAATGATTTTAGGCAATGAAGGCAAAGACGATGAAGAAACCAGAGGGGAGCTGTAATGAAACACATTATTTCTCTTCTCATGGAAAATGAGGCTGGCGCTTTATCACGCGTAGCTGGTTTGTTTTCGGCACGTGCCTACAACATTGAGTCACTCACCGTAGCACCAACTGAAGATGCAACCTTGTCACGCATGACCATTGTTACTTCTGGTTCAGATGAAGTGATTGAACAAATCATCAAGCAACTTAACAAGCTGATTGATGTTGTTAAAGTGTTAGACCTCAATGACGGTCGTTTTATTGAGCGCGAACTCATGTTAGTAAAAGTAAAAGCGACGGGGCATTTCCGCGAAGAAATGAAACGACTCAGTGATATTTTTCGTGGACGAATTATTGATGTTGCAGACAATAGCTATACCATCGAGCTCACCGGTTCAGGGTCTAAGCTAGATGCTTTTTTAGAAGCGCTGGATAAAACGGCGATTTTGGAAACAGTCCGTACAGGGGCTTCTGGCATTGGTCGTGGCGACAGAATTTTAAAAATTTAATTGATATTAAAGCATTGTATTGAAAGGTAAATAAAGGTAGAAAATGAAAGTTTATTACGACAAAGACGCAGACTTAGGCATTATCAAAGGTAAAAAAGTGACCATTGTTGGTTACGGTTCACAAGGTCATGCCCATGCAGCTAACTTGCGCGATAGCGGTGTAGATGTGACCATTGGTCTTCGTAAAGGCGGCGGTTCTTGGGCAAAAGCGGAAGGTGCTGGACATAAAACCCTTGAAATTGCAGCTGCAGTTGATGGTGCTGACGTTGTCATGGTATTACTACCAGATGAAACAATGGCAGGTATTTACGCAGCTGAAGTTGCGCCTAACCTTAAAAAAGGTGCCGCAGTCGCATTTGCCCACGGCTTTAACATTCACTACAACCAAATCGTGCCACGTGCAGATTTAGATGTCATTATGATTGCACCAAAAGGCCCTGGCCATACTGTACGTTCTGAATACCTCAAAGGTGGTGGTGTACCAACACTAATCGCGGTTTACCAAGATACCTCAGGCAAAGCTAAAGAAATTGCCTTATCTTATGCTGCAGCTAATGGCGGTACTAAAGGTGGTGTGATTGAAACTAACTTCCGCGAAGAAACTGAAACTGACTTATTTGGCGAACAAGCCGTACTCTGTGGTGGCGCTGTTGAGTTAGTAAAAGCAGGTTTTGAAACCCTCACAGAAGCTGGCTATGCCCCTGAAATGGCATACTTTGAGTGCTTGCATGAGTTAAAATTGATTGTGGACTTGATGTACGAAGGTGGCATTGCCAATATGAACTACTCAATCTCAAACAATGCTGAGTATGGTGAATACGTAACAGGCCCACGCGTGATTAGCGACCAAGCCCGTGCTGCAATGAAAGAGTGCTTAGCTAATATTCAAAATGGTAGTTACGCTAAACAATTTATTTTAGAAGGCCGCACTAATTACCCAGAAATGGTAGCGCGTCGTCGTTTAAATGCAGCCCACCCAATTGAGCAAGTGGGTAACCAATTGCGTGCCATGATGCCTTGGATTGCTAAAAACAAATTAGTTGACCAATCTAAAAACTAATTGTTTTATCATCAGTAATGCAATACTAAAGGGTAAGGCTTAGTGGCCTTACCCTTTTAATTTATTAAGCTCAAAAAGGGACGCTATCGTGTCAAAAAAATTCGCCGTTTGTTTACAGTATTGGTTACCAAAACATCTCATTACCATGTTAGCTGGAAAGCTTGCCAATAAACAAGCAGGTGCATTAACTACAGTAATCATTGAGTGGTTTATTAAACGTTACCAAGTCAATATGGCAGAGGCTGAACAATCTAACCCTTCTGCTTACACTACATTTAATGAATTTTTTACAAGACCACTCAAATCTGATGTTCGTCCTTTAGCGCAAGCCGATTACATTTGCCCTGTAGATGGTGCTATTAGTCAATTTGGCGACATTGAAAAAGACCAAATTTTTCAAGCCAAGGGGCACCAATACTCAACGCTCGCAATGTTGGCCGGTAATCAGAGCCTTGCAAATCAATTTGAACATGGGCATTTTGCAACGCTGTATTTAAGCCCAAAAGATTATCATCGCATTCATATGCCATGTCATGGTCACCTACTTAGCATGACCTATGTGCCAGGCGATTTATTTTCGGTCAACCCAACCACAGCTGAAGGTGTGCCGGGTTTATTTGCTAGAAATGAGCGTGTGATTTGTGAATTTGAAGGCGATATAGGCAAGTTTGTCATGATTTTGGTAGGTGCAACCATAGTGGGTAGCATGGCTACCGTGTGGCATGGCGTTGTCAATCCACCGCGCAGTAAAAACATTAAAACATGGAGTTACGCCCAGCAAAACATCCACCTTCAGCAGGGCGAAGAAATGGGTAGATTTTTACTGGGGTCAACCGTTGTGATGCTGTTTCCAAATAACACTATTAAATTTAATGATCATTGGCAAGCCAGCAAACCTATCAACCTAGGTGAGATGATGGGCACTCGCTAAACAGCGGTAGTATCAGAATGGCTACGTGGGCGCTTGCGCTCTGCTGTTGAAAGGTGCGGTGCCAACTCATTTAGTGCTGACTTATACACCTCACGCTTAAATTCAATCACTGTTTCTAAGGGCACCCAATACTCATTCCAGCGCCATGCATCAAACTCTGGGTGAGCGCTTGCACGTAAGGATACATCTGAGTCTCGGCCAATTAAACGCAATAAAAACCAAATCTGTTTCTGCCCGCGATAGCTACCACGCCATTCACGTTTAACCCAATGATTAGGCACGTCGTAACGTAACCAATCTCGTGTACGGGCAATAATTTTAACGTGTTCTGGCTTTAAGCCTACCTCTTCCATCAACTCGCGGTACATTGCTTGTTCTGGCGTTTCGCCATGCTTAATGCCACCTTGCGGAAACTGCCAAGAATGCTCGCGCACACGCTTTCCCCAAAACACCTGATTGTGCACATTACATAAAATAATGCCCACATTAGGTCTATATCCATCTCGATCAATCATGATATTTACTACATTAAATAATTGATGTCATTTTTTCACATTTCCAATAATATTGAAAGCAGGCATTGAGGCATAAATCTATGCTAATCTTTTTTACGTATAATTTTGCTTCACTTTTGCACGTCAACCTACAACCTTTTAATACGTTTTTATCCTATCTACTTAAAGAATATCTTAATGCACAGACCCCGTTTGTTTACCAAAATTCCTAGTTGGATAAGCCTTTTAAGTGCATTTATCATCGCTAATGGATTTGCATTATCGTCTTTTGCAGGTAACTTGGCTTACATTACCAACCAAGGTGCGAACACGGTATCTGTAATCGATATTGGCACAAAAAAAATTACGCATACTATACCCATGGGTAAAGCGCCTGTCGGAGTTGCGATTGCCTCAGCACAGCATAGGGTATATATCTCTAACGCAAATAGTCAAACCATCTCGGTCATCAACAGTAAAACACAAACAGTCATACAAGAAATCCCTGTCAATATTCAGCCTGTAGGGATTGCTGTAACCAGTGACGGAAAAACCTTATTTGCAGCCGATTGGGAAGGTGCACAAGTGTTGGCTATTGATACAAACCACCCTAGCAAACAACGTGCGTTTAAAGCTGGCAAAACGCCATCCGGCATGGTGCTTAGCGCAGACAACAAAACGCTGTTTATTGCTAACCGAGATAGTGACAACGTTACTGTGGTCGATGTTGCTACCCTCAACACTATTACCACCGTGCCAGTTGGGATACATCCGTTCGCACTCACACTCAGCCCTGATAAAAAAACTGTGTTTGTAGTCAATGTAGTGAGTAATACGCTCACCTTGATTAATACGACCAACTATCAAACTGATACCATTAAAACAGGCCAGCACCCTTATGGAGTAGCCATAAGCCCAGATGGACAATGGCTTTATGTGACCAATAACCATGCTGAAAGCGTTTCTGTGATTGATGCCACCACAAAGAAAACAGTAAAAACCATTATGGTGGGCGAGTTTCCAGAAGGGATTGATTACGACAAAGCGAGCCAGCAAGTGATTGTTGCCAACTGGGGCTCAGACAATGTGAGCATCATTGATGCAAAAACCAACAAAGTAATCCATACCATTGTCAGCGAAAAGCTGTGTCGTTCGTTTGGTCAATTTATACTTGAACAAAAATAGTGAGTAAATATGCTTAGTCATTCGCCATTAGTCTTAAGATTTTTAGAGGAAAGCCTATGAAATAGTCGCCAAAGATTGCTTTTTTAGGTAAAGTCACGTGTTCATTTTTTTAGTTTATTTGTTTTAGCGTTATTTCAGGAGAAAATTCAATGAGAAAAATATTAGGCCTCATCGCCATTAGTTTAGTTACTTTAATGCCACACTTAGCACAAGCTCATGGTGCGGCTGCATTAAGATTTGAAAAGTCAGTTAACATTAAAGCTGCGCCAGCTAAAGTGTGGGCGCTAGTTAAAGACTTTGCTAATGAGCAAGCATGGCACGCCAGCGTAGAATCTGTGACCGTAGAAACTAAAAAAGATGAAAACGGTGAAGATGCAACTTATCGCACAGTAAAACTTAAAGGCGGCGGTCAAATGTATGAAAAATTACGTTCAGCAGATGACGCAAGTATGCGCCTAAAATATGAATATATTCTTGAAAAAAGTACCTTACAATTTTCAAACTTTTATCCAACAATTTCAGTGACTGCTGGCCCTTCTGCTGGTGAATCTGTAGTTACCGTAAAAGGTAGCTATACACGTGCTGACTCATCAAATATTCCTAAACCAGAACAAAATGATGATGCCGCAACCAAAGCGATTAATGAGTTTTTTGATGCTGGCTTTGCAAGCTTGAAAAAGGCCGCCGAAACGGGAAAGTAGCTAGCCCAGCAGGCAGCAAATCATCAAGTAAAAAACCTTGGTGGAA
>CAYXGE010000029.1:8598-20620 GCA_964464435.1 uncultured Methylophilaceae bacterium | reverse complement strand
TAATCACTTCCAAATAAATCACGTGTATACACTTTACCTGCAACATCAGCTAAATCTTGAGTTTGACGATTTGCGATAATCACATCTGCCTTTTGCTTGAACTCATTTAAATCTTTAACCACTTTTGATTTAAAAAACTCCTCTTCTTGCATCACAGGCTCATAAACAATAACCTCTATACCTTTAGCTTTAATTCGTTTCATAATGCCTTGTATAGATGATGCTCTAAAGTTGTCAGAACCTGCTTTCATTATTAAACGATAGATACCTACAGTTTTTGGGTTCATTTTGACGATGCTATCGGCAATAAAGTCTTTGCGCGTGGTATTAGCATCTACAATCGCATTAATTAGCTTTTGTGGCACAGCACTGTAATTAGCTAATAACTGTTTGGTGTCCTTTGGTAAGCAGTAACCGCCATAGCCAAAAGATGGGTTGTTGTAGTGATTACCAATCCTTGGGTCTAAACATACACCATCAATAATTTGACGCGTATTTAGTCCATGTGATGCTGCATAAGTATCAAGTTCATTAAAGTATGCCACACGCATCGCTAAATAGGTATTCGCAAATAGTTTAATGGCTTCTGCTTCTGTTGAGTCTGTCAGCAGAACATCAACGTTTTGCTTTAATGCACCTTCTTGCAGTAACTTTGCAAACAAGCTACCTTTTTCACTCTTGTCACCCACAATAATACGAGAAGGATAAAGGTTGTCGTAAAGGGCTTTGCCTTCACGCAAAAACTCAGGTGAGAATATCAGTTGCGGACAATTGAAAGCCTCTCTCGTTTTTGCAGTATAACCAACAGGCACAGTTGACTTAATGACAATACTGGCTGTTGGGTTGTGTTGCATCACATCTTGAATCACTCGTTCAACTGAACTAGTATTAAAGTAATTGGTTTCTGGATCATAGTCAGTGGGGGTTGCAACAATCACAAAAGCCGCATCTTTATAGGCTTCTGCTTTGTCTGTCGTCGCTTTAAAATTAAGCGTTTTATTGGCCAAGAAATCTTCAATTTCCGCATCTACAATTGGCGATTTTTTTTGATTTAACATCGCCACTTTTTCCGCCACAATGTCTAAGGCCACCACTTCATGCTGCTGAGCCAGCAACATTGCATTTGATAAACCAACATAGCCTGTGCCTGCAATCGCAATCTTCATATGTCACTCTCTTTAAAATCTTAAAATATAACCCATTAAGCAAAAGTCTCAGCATCTTTCAATAGCAGACCTACTTTATCTTTAGCCGAAAGCTGTGGTTCGATTCCATCTAAATGCCAGTCAATGTCTAGCGCTGGGTCATTCCATAACAAACTACGCTCAAATTCTGGCGCATAGTAATCGGTGGTTTTATATAAAAAATCAGCGGTTTCACTTAACACAACAAAACCGTGAGCAAAGCCTGGTGGCACCCAAAATTGCGTATTATTTTCTTCAGACAACTCAATGCCATACCATTGCCCAAAGGTTGGAGAAGATTTTCTTAAATCTACTGCCACATCCCACACTTTGCCACGTACGACACGCACCAATTTACCTTGGGGCTGCTTAATTTGATAATGTAAACCTCTTAACACACCTTTGGCTGAGCGGGAATGATTGTCTTGCACAAAATTTGCGTTTACCCCTGTGGCAACGTGAAATGCTTTTTGATTAAAACTTTCGTAAAAGAAACCACGGCTATCACCAAATACTTTTGGCTCTATGATTAACAAGTCAGGGATATGCGTTTTAACAACGTTCATTTAGTAAAGCCTTCTTTGAGGAGCCGCATCATATATTGACCATAATTATTTTTGAGTAATGGTTGTGCGAGTTTTTCAAACTGTGCGTCATCAATAAAAGCATTACGCCATGCAATTTCTTCTGGGCAAGCAATTTTAAGACCTTGTCTGTTTTCTAAAGTAGCAATAAATTGACCCGCCTCAAGCAAGCTTTCATGCGTACCGGTGTCTAACCACGCGTAACCACGTTGCATAATTTGTACACTTAGCTCACCTTGTTCTAAGTATGTTTGATTAACTGTGGTAATTTCTAATTCGCCGCGCGCACTGGGCTTAACTGATTTAGCGATATCCACCACTTGGTTGTCATAAAAATAAAGCCCAGTAACCGCATAATTACTTTTTGGTTTTAGAGGCTTCTCTTCAATACTAGTAGCTGTTCCAACAGCGTCAAAAGCCACCACGCCATAACGCTCTGGATCATTGACATGGTAAGCAAACACAGTGGCACCTGATGTTTTCTTATCTGCTTCACCCACTAAATTGGCAAAATCATGCCCGTAAAAAATATTATCGCCAAGCACTAAAGCGCTCGGGTTATTACCTACAAATTGGTCACCAATGATAAACGCTTGCGCCAAACCATCTGGGCTTGGTTGCACTGCATATTGAATATTAATGCCCCATTGACTGCCATCACCAAGCAAGGCTTGAAAGCTAGGTGTATCTCGCGGCGTACTAATCACCAAAATATCGCGCATACCCCCCAGCATTAAGGTGGTGAGTGGGTAGTAAATCATCGGTTTGTCATATACTGGCAATAGTTGTTTACTAATTGCCAATGTCGCTGGGTGCAAGCGCGTACCTGACCCGCCTGCAAGAATAATGCCTTTACGGTTTGTCATGCTGACCTCTTATAAAATTTCATCTAATAGTCTTTGTACGCCAACTTGCCAATGCGGTAAGCTTAAGCCAAAGTTAGTTTGTAATTTTTGCGTATTCAATCTTGAGTTATGTGGACGCTTTGCTGGCGTTGGAAAAGCACTGGTAGACACCGCTAATATGGCTTCTGGCAATACTTTAATTTCATGTCCTTTGTTTCTTGCATAGGCGATTACAAATTTTGCGTAATCAAACCAACTAGTTTCGCCACTGGCAACCAAGTGATAAATACCACATAAGGTTTTGTTATTGAGTGTTTGTTGAATCGCATGTGCCGTAACATCTGCCAAAAGTTCTGCACCCGTTGGTGCACCAATTTGGTCATTAATCACATTCAACTGTTCACGCTCTTTAGCAAGTCTGAGCATAGTTTTAGCAAAATTGCCGCCGCGTGCTGCATACACCCAACTGGTTCTAAAAATAAGATGTTGATTACAAGTTTCTTGAATCAATTGCTCACCTGCCAGTTTGCTTGCACCATACACACTAAGTGGCCCAGTAGCATCTGTTTCTTGCCATGCTTGATTTCCTGATCCATCAAACACATAATCTGTTGAATAGTGCACAAGTAAAGCGCCGATTTTTTCTGCCTCTTGCGCTAATACTTGCGGGGCAAGTGCGTTGATAGTGTGCGCCAACTCTGGCTCACTCTCGGCTTTATCTACAGCGGTGTGCGCCGCCGCATTCACAATCACGCTAGGCTTCACATTACGCACGGTCTCTGCCAAACCCGTAAGGTTGGTGAAATCTCCACATAAGTCTGTGCTATCAAAATCAAGTGCCACCATCTCACCAAGCACAGCTAAACTTCGTTGCAACTCCCAACCTAGTTGACCACCTTTGCCTAACAGCAATATCTTTGGCATGGTCATGCTTTAGTGACGATTACCGTAGTTGTTATCTAACCATTCACGGTAAGCGCCGCTTTGCACGTTTTTCACCCATTCTGTATGCTCAAGATACCATTTCACGGTTTTTCGAATACCTGTTTCAAAGGTTTCCGCTGGTTTCCAGCCCAGTTCACGCTCAATTTTGGTGGCATCAATCGCATAGCGTCTATCATGCCCAGGGCGGTCTTTTACATAGGTAATTTGTTCTGCATAAGGCTTACCATCAGCACGTGGCTGCATGTCATCAAGCAACGCGCAAACACTTTTCACAATATCAATATTAGCTTTTTCATTCCAACCACCTACATTATAGGTTTCGCCTAAACGCCCTGCCTCTAAAACGCGTCGAATCGCACTGCAATGGTCTTTTACATATAACCAATCACGAATTTGCTGTCCGTCGCCATACACTGGCAAAGGTTTGCCCGCAAGCGCATTCACAATCATCAAAGGAATAAGCTTTTCTGGGAAATGGTAAGGCCCATAATTGTTTGAACAATTGGTGGTGAGCACAGGCATGCCATAAGTATGGTGGTAGGCACGCACCAAATGATCTGACGCCGCTTTTGACGCGGAATATGGGCTATTAGGCTCATAACGGTTTGTTTCACTAAACGCGGGGTCTGTTGGCGCGAGTGAGCCATAGACTTCGTCAGTAGACACATGCAATAATCTAAAGCTAGTTTTTTCTTGCTCCGACAAACCATTCCAGTAAGCCCGTGTGGCTTCTAATAAATGAAACGTGCCGACAATATTGGTTTGAATAAAATCTTCAGGGCCACTAATCGAACGATCAACATGCGATTCTGCTGCAAAGTTAATGATAGCGCGCGGTTTATGTTCATTTAACAGGCGAGTGATTAAAGCTGTATCGCCAATATCGCCTTGCACAAAGGTATGCAGTGGATTGTTTGCAATTTCAGCGAGATTTTCTAAATTACCTGCGTAAGTAAGTTTGTCCAAATTGACGACTGGCTCATTGCCTAGTTTTACCCAATCAATGACAAAATTTGAACCAATAAAACCAGCACCACCTGTGACAAGTATCATCTTTAATATTCTTCATTAATCTCTGAAAGGTGCATTTTAAACAATTGCGCTACCAATCGCTAGAATTTCCTTTAAAAATAGCGCTTTTAATCTTGCCATCAATTTCTCGCCTTTGTCGCTTAGTAGGTCTTCCACTGCCGCGCTCACGCTGACCATGCATATCAGACTTGGTCGCTACCAACATCTCTCTTTGTGCTTTGCTTGATGCGGTTTCTGTATACAGCAAGGTTGCCTCGGGTGCGCCGCGCCTAACATTTGAGAGTGCCAAAACCTCTACTTCTATATCAATCTCTTTGGTACGAATATGAATATTGGCCCCAACTTTCACCTCTTTGGCTGGCTTTGCGCGATCGCTATCTACACGCACCCTGCCACTTTCTATGGCATCTACCGCTAAACTGCGCGTTTTAAAAAAGCGTGCTGCCCACAACCATTTATCTAGACGGCACCTCTCTTGTTCGTCGTCATCTGCTCGCGCTTTAGACTGATGGCTCATGCGCCCAAATCCTCTTTGCTTTCAGATTTATTATTATCAAAAGTTTTGCGTAAGCCTTCTAACACTGCTTGCACTTGGCCCATAAAACTTTCAATGGGGTAATCCCCTGCCTCGTCTAACTCACCTGCTTGTAAGCCAATCAGATGTTCCACCCCTTCAAGCACATGGTGTATCGGGTAAATATGAAATAAGCCTGCCTGAACTGCTTCAAGCACATCGCCATCAAGTACCAAATGTGCGCAATTACGCTCTGGAATGAGTACGCCTTGCGTACCATCCAAGCCCATCTGTTTACAAAGCCTAAAAAAGCCCTCTATTTTTTCATTAACCCCACCAACCGCCATCACTTCACCGTGTTGATTCATCGCACCAGTAATCGCCATACCTTGTGGTAACGCCATACCAGAAATTGCCGAGAGTAAAGCATACAGTTCAGCGCAACTCGCAGAATCGCCTTCTACGCCGTGATATTCCTGTTCAAAAACAATTGAGGCATTGAGTGATAATGGGGTGAGTTTAGGAAAGCTGGCAGAGAGCCAATTCTGTAAAATAAATAGACCTTTGTCATGGTTAGGCCCTGTCATTTCTACTTCTCGGTCAATATTGATAATGCCATCTTCACCCGCATGACAACGCGCAGAAATTCTGACTGGCGAGCCAAAACAAGCATCGCCCAATTCAATATGAGTTAAACCATTAATTTGTCCAACTGCACGCCCATGCACACGTATCATTAACTCACCATCGATAATGGATTCACGCATCATACGTTCAGGCATAGATAGCCTGAGATAACGTGCGGCCAGAGCCGCTTCTACATCAACTAATTGAATGATGTTGGCTTGGCGTATTTTTGTAAAGGCAGCACTTTCCAAAACTAAATCTTGCAGTTCTGCCAACTGCGTACTTAATCGTTTTTGATCGTCAATGCGTCGATGCATCATTTGCAAAAGCCTAGCAACGGCAGGCGCATCTGCATGAGGCAAACCTTCTTGATGACAGATGCTTGCAATGAACATGGCCAAAGCAAGATAACAATCCGCTGAAGCCAGCACGCGGTCTGAAAAATCCACCTTCACCCTAAAGTAAGAACCAAACTCAGGAAACTCATCATGCAACTCATAGTATTCTTCTGGGGTGGCAATCAATACCAATTTAGTTTGAATTGCAATGGGCTCTGCAACCAATGTTGCCGCACTAGTATTACCTGTGCTAGATGACGAAGCATCCTCTAAACGCACGGTGCCATTTCGTAAAAAACGATGCAGTTTTTCTAAAATTTGCGATCCACTGGATTCATCAGAGTATAAATCGCGCAAATGCAGCAAGATATAACCACCATCAGCGCGCAATAAATGCCCCGCGCGTAAACGCATAAACTCCGCCCCTTGATGTTGCTCCGAAGCGCTATCAATGCTTCCAAATAATGAACTAAAGTTAGGGTCATCATCATAAATCACTGGAGCACCAGTTTCCCCAACATGATTGACTAGCAGATTGACGCGATAGCGCGCTAATATACCGTCTAAAAGGCTTTCTGCATCTTGATTAGCGGCATGCTCCATCTGCGCTTGTAATAAACGCACCCCTTTCATGACATCTTGGGTAAGTTGCGCTAAATATTGACTTAAACTCGACTCATCCAATAGATAAGGCGCCAGTAATGCCAAGGTTTCGGTATGTTTAGTATTGATTTCTTGCTCAAAACTTTGTATCCAAGTAGCGTAGTCAGCATCTGCAAGCGGTGGTGCATTTTCTGGCGGATTTACCAAAGGTTGCAAAGTTTTATTTAATGCACGCATGAGTTGCTCTGCACGTTCACGCAACAACTCGCCTCCGCCAGCTTTAAGCTTAATCAATAATGGTTTTTCAGCGCATTTAAAATTTGCCACATAAACCAAATCATTGGCTGGCGCTTGTTGCTGTGCATAATTTTGCATCAAATCTAGGAGTAAAGAGGTGCGCCCACTGCCCGATTCACCCAACACCAGCAAATTAAAATGTGGATGCGGCATTGATAGCCCAAACTCAGCCGCAGATTTTGCCTCTGTCTGCCCTATCCAAAGCGGGGCTTGCGGGTTTAACTCAGCGGTTGTCGTAAATCCTAATGCGTTTGGATTAATTTCAACGGTGAGGGCATGAGCAGGCAGCGTAAGTAGCATGAGATTTCTTTAAATATGAATAGTGCGGTTAATTTTAGCGATACGATAGCAAAATAAAAAGTCGTTTATTCTTGCCATTTGGCTTTGGCTTGTGTATCCGTTTCACGCGCATCTACCCAGCGCGCGCCAGTAGGTGTCTGTTCTTTTTTCCAAAATGGCGCATCGGTTTTTAAATAATCCATCATAAACGCACATGCCGCAAAAGCCTCTTGCCTATGCGCGCTAGCAGCCGCTACTAGTACAATCTGGTCACTCGGCTTTAATTCGCCCACACGGTGAATAATCCTTACTGCTTGAATTTGCCAGCGCTGTTCAGCTTGTTCAACTATCTGCTGTAACGCCTTTTCGGTCATGCCTGCATAATGCTCTAGTGTCATGGCAGACACTTGATCGCCTTGATTTAAATCTCGCACCAAGCCTACAAAACAAGCCACAGCACCAATATCTGCGCGGCCTGCACGCATAGCCGCCAACTCATGGCTGACATCAAAATCTGCAGTTTGCACGCTTACGCTCATTTGCGCTTAGCCACCTGTCACAGGTGGAAAAAATGCCACTTCATCGCCAGCCTGAATGAGGGCATCATTTTCTACCAAGGTATGGTTAATGGCGGCACGTAAAGCGACTTTTCCGCTAAATTGTGCTGCCCAAGTTTCTCCTCGCAGTGCCAAGTATTGCTTTAAATCATTAATCGTTCGCACCTCTGGCGGCAATGCCAGCTCTTCAGTTGAGTATTTAAGTGACTCTTTTAAGCGTGCAAAATACAATACTTTAATCAAGCTATTTTCCTTTTACGTCGGCATCAGTAAATGCGCCGCGCTTACCACTTAATGCCTCAACCATTAAAGCAACTACTTTTTGTTGATGCTTTGGATCACTCATCAGTGATGAACTAAAAGTAATCCCATACGTACTCGCATATTGTTTCACCAACATCATCACGCCAACTTCCATGTCGTCGGTATTGATTTTATTATCCTGCGCCTTCATAAACGTCTCCTTTTGTTAATCAACATCCGTTGCATCAAGTGGTAAAGCGAGTGTATCAGCCCCACCTATTAACTCTACCCGTTCAATCTGTTTAAATCGATTAGAAATTTTTTGGCTAGAAATATGTACGTCTTGCGCATGCTCATTAGCTTGGCGAATATTGTCTGCAAGCTTTTTCATGCGCACATCAAAGCGCTCAAAATCCTTACTCAGCTTGCCTAACTCGTCTTTTATGATATGCACTTGTTTACGCATTTCCACATCTTTAAGCACTGCACGTGCAGTGTTTAGCACCGCCATTAGCGTGGTAGGCGACACCACCCATACGCGCTTCACCATGGCGTAATCAATCACCTCTGGATGATACGCGTGAATTTCAGCAAATACTGCCTCAGCAGGAATAAACATCACCGCGCCATCGCTCGTCACATTGGGGATAATGTATTTGCTAGCAATATCGTCTACATGTTTTTTTACATCGGCCTTAAACTGCTTTTCTGCTAGCTTTTGCTCTGCTTCTGACAATTGATTATCAAACATTTTATGGTAATTTTCGAGTGGAAACTTGCTGTCAACTGCAACGGTACCCGTAGGCTCTGGTAAAAATAAAGCACAATCAACGCGCGACCCGTTTTCAAAAGTATGTTGCATACTAAAACTATTGGTGGGCAATACATTGCGTACCAAGCCCTCTAGTTGTACCTCACCATAAGCACCACGGCTGCGTTTGTCGCCAAGTAACTCTTGCAAACTCACCATATTGACGGTTAAACCATCAATCTTTTTCTGCGCTTCATCAATCGTAGCCAAACGCGCCATCACACTCACAAACGTATCATTAGTTTTCTTAAAGCCTTCATCTAAGCGCTCAGACACTTTACCGCCAATCTGTTCTAGGCGGTTATCTACCACTTTACTCAAACTCTCTATAGTTTGCGTTAAGGTTGTAGTGGCTTTTAACATGGTATCGTTGATTAAACTTTGTTGCGATTTACCTTGCTCACTCAAGGTTTTATGCAAGGTTTCAAGTACCGTTTCACGGGTTTGTGAAAGACTATGGTTTTGCGCTAATTGCAATGCCTGCATGGCATCACGTGTTTGATTAAGCTCTTGTGCAACCGATGCGCGTAAGCGCTCTGCGCTCTCACTTGAAGCTTGGTTTAGGCGGTCACCCAGTTTATTTAAAGCATCGTTTAAATCCAGCAACATAGCACGGTGCTTTTCTTCTAGTTGCTGCATGACTTGCACTGACGAATCGCCAGCGCGTAAGTTGCGCCATATCAGCCAAGCCAGCAACAGCAAGCAAATCACTGAAATAATAAAAGACAATAAATTAAGCATACGCTAATTATAGCGCAAGTCATCACTTCAAAAGCGGCTCAGTTTATGCGACACTCTCAACCTATATTTTTATATATCAAAATACTAAGTGACTAAACTCAAACTGCTAATCGGCCAATGGATGGCGCATGTTACGCGCAAACTGCGTAACAATTTTTACTTATACCTTGCCATATTGCTCACACTAGCGGTGCTATTGGATGCCAGCTTATTTCATATTGGTGAAAACATGCGTGACCGTGCCTTTGACCTCATGGTAAAGCACCGCGTACTCAAACCTAAAGTGGATCCTGATATTGTTATTGTTGATATTAATGAAGCCAGTTTATCCGCATTGGCGGCAGACTATGGGCGTTGGCCATGGCCGCGCCAAGTATTTGGTGAATTTGTAGAAAATATACAAGCGCAGCAACCTAAAGCGATTGTGTTTGATATTTTATTTAGTGATGCAGACATCTACAACCCAGAAAGTGATGCCTACTTTAATGAGGTCATTGCCGCCACCAACAATACCTACTTTCCAATATTACGATTACCTGAAGAGCAAGATAAACTCAGCCAAATTAAGGCCAGCATGATTCCTGGTCTTAAAACAGAGCCTGCGCATGAAGCCAATACCGACGCCACCATTGCCCTAGTATTGCCACATTTTGATGCCGCCATTCAATCCAAACGTTTAGGTACCCACAATATTGAGCCTGATAAAGACGGCATTGTGCGCGAGTACAAATTATGGCGTACAAAAGATGGTTGGATTTTGCCTGCGCTACCCTTAATTGTAGGCAATGCGGCACAAGCTAATAGTAAACCCTTGCCGCAAGACATGCTCATTAACTGGCGCGGCGCCCCATTTAGTTATCAGTTTGTGAGTTTTAGTGATGTCATGACTGATTTAACAAGCAAAGTGAAAAAGCGCCCTGCCAATGAATTTACCAATAAAATTGTGATTATTGGCTCTACAGCACCTAGTTTGTTTGACCTTAAAGCTACGCCCATGGCAAAAATTCACCCCGGTGTTGAAATTTTAGCCACGGCAATTGATAACGTAAAGCATAGCGATTACCTCAGAGTTTGGCGCGGAGCTACCCCTTATGTTTTATTGAGCTTATTATTGATATGGCTCACTACTGCCGCGTTTTACTTTAATGTAGACCGAGACAAACTCACCAAAACCTTTAGCTTTAGCCAAATCGGGTTGTTAGTACTTTCTTATTTAGCCATTAATCTCACCAACACCTACCTAGACCTCACCGCGCCTATTACTTGGGCCATTGCTTATTTTAGTATTGCCAAAATTTACGCCATGGCCACAGACCGCGCCTTGCAACGCTGGTTAGCATTTGGCATTAAACCGGGTAGTGAAGGCACTCATGCGTTGATTATGCCCATCATTATTGAGGCCGTTGAACCACTGAGTGATGGTTTACTTAAAAAAATAAGCCGTCAAATTGAGCTAGCAAGCCGCACGCCAAATAATGTTGATATGCTCAAAGAAACACAAAGCGGCATTTGGGGTTTATTTGGCGACATGATAGTCGTGACATGGACATTTGACCAAAGCAATGCACAATACGGAGAAGAAGCCCGTGCGGACGCGCAACACATTGCACAAGCACTGCCCAATATTTTTGCTAGCGTTGGTCTACCAAGTAATACCCAAGTACGTTATAGCCAACATGATGGTGTTTTAAGTAGCGATACCGCATTAGCAAAACAATGGCGTAGCCTGTTTGCGCAAGCCGTCATTAAACTTGAACACGAGCTAACAAATTCATAGGAAACCTTTAGGAAAACTTAATGAAACTTCACATTTACAGCCTTGTATTAGCCGCAAGCTTGCTCACTATGCAAGCGCATGCCGCTGAAATAGGTAGTGCGCTTAAAGATGACAAACTGCGCAAAGAACCTTTTGCTGATGCCAAACTAGCGGGTGATTTAAAACGCGGAGAAACCCTTGAAATTATTGGCAAACAAGGCGCATGGCTTAATGTTAAAACTAAGAAAAGCGCAGGTTGGGTGCGTTTACTTGCAGTGAAACGTGGCGCTGCAGCTGCTAGTACAAATGCTAGTAGCGACGCCCTAAAAGTAGCCAGCGGCCGTGCTGGTACGGGCAAAGTGGTCGCTACCACAGGTATTCGTGGCTTAAGTGCTGAAGAATTAAAAAGTGCAACATTTAATGAAGCAGAAATAAAACAACTGGAAACCTACACCACCAGCAAAGAGCAAGCGCAGCAGTTTGCCACTAGTGGTGGGCTTAAAGCCAATAGCTTTGCCTACCTCACAGAACAGAGAGGTAAATAATGAAAAAGCTCAGTTTATTATTAGTTGTACTGTTAGCTTTGGGCGTACAACAAGCCCATGCAAAAAAACTCAAAGACTTATTGAAAGAGGCGGTGACGCCACCTAAAGAACAAAACGAACA
>CAYXGE010000029.1:0-8498 GCA_964464435.1 uncultured Methylophilaceae bacterium | reverse complement strand
CCTGCTTTTAATCTCAAAAACCCAAGTCGCGATGAAGAAATTGCCCTAGGGCGCCAAATCATGGGCAACTTACTGGGTGCGGCACCTTTAGTCAAAGATGAAGCCTTACAAAAATACGTGAACCAAGTGGGGCGTTGGGTGGCTAGCCAGAGCGAGCGCCCAGACTTACCTTGGCGTTTTGGAGTGATAGAAAGCAATGACCTTAACGCCTTTGCCGCCCCTGGTGGTTATATTGTCATTACCAAAGGCTTATACCAAAGCATGCGCAATGAGGCGCAACTGGCTGGAGTGTTAGGCCATGAAATAGGCCATGTGGTTAAAAAACACCATTTAAAAGTCATGCAAAAATCTCAATTACTAGGCTTGGGCGCAAAATTACTTGGCGATAAATATGGCAAAAACCAAACCATTGAAAAAGTCATTGGTAATGGCGCAGAAATCATGGCGCGTGGCTTAGATAAAAGCGCAGAGTATGAAGCCGACCGCGTAGGCTTAAGCTTAGCCACCCGCGCAGGCTATGAGCCATTTGGCTTAGTAGATGTGCTGCAAACCATTGCGCAAACCAATAAGAGTGACAGCAGTGTTGCCTTGCTCTACAAAACCCACCCCAGCCCTGACGAACGCTTAATAAAACTAGGCGATGCGGCTGGCAATAAGTTAGATGCGGTTAAAGATGGCAAAACCCTAGAGACACGTTTCTATAAACTCAACTAATCTTTAAGACACAAAAAAGCCGCTTTTCAGCGGCTTTTTAATTACTCAAACTTACAACTTAGGGTTAGCTGCACGTTTACGTTCATGCTCTAGTAAATAACGTTTACGAATACGGATATTCTTAGGTGTAATTTCTACCAATTCATCATCATCAATAAACTCAACGGCTGACTCTAATGTCAATTGCACCGCAGGCACTAAGCGCACGGCCTCATCAGTACCCGATGCACGTACGTTAGTGAGTTGTTTACCTTTAATAGGGTTAACCACTAAATCATTATCACGGCTATGAATACCAATCACCATACCTTCATACAATTTATCGCCAGGCACTGAGAACATACGGCCACGGTCTTGCAGTTTCCATAAGGCATAGGCCACGGCTTCACCGTGCTCTGCAGAGATTAACACACCATTACGGCGGCCCGGCATATCGGCTTTCACAGGTGCATAGTCATCAAAAATGTGCGCCATTAAACCCGTGCCGCGTGTAAGCGTTAAAAACTCACTTTGAAACCCAATTAAACCACGCGCAGGAATACGGTACTCTAAGCGCGTGCGGCCATTGCCGTCTGATTCCATATTGGTTAAATCACCACGGCGGCGGCCTAATTCTTCCATCACCGCACCTTGCGTTTCATCTTCTAAGTCTACTGTTAAAATTTCATACGGCTCACACTTTTCACCATTGATTTCTCTATACACCACGCGTGGTTTACCCACCGCAATTTCAAAGCCTTCACGGCGCATATTTTCAAGCAAAATCGTTAAGTGCAACTCACCGCGGCCAGACACTCTGAACACATCCGCATCTTGCGTATCCTCAACACGTAAGGCCACGTTAACTAATAATTCTTTGGTTAAACGGTCACGAATTTGACGTGAGGTCACAAATTTACCTTCTGTACCAGCAAGTGGTGAGGTGTTGACCATAAAGTCCATGGTCAAGGTCGGCTCGTCTACACCAAGGTGTGGCAAACCTTTTGGATTTTCACGGTCACAAATGGTAAAGCCGATACCAATATCGTCTAAGCCAGAAATAATCACAATATCGCCAGCTTCTGCTTCATCAACAGGCACTCGCTCTAAGCCTTGAAAACCCAATACTTGGTTAATTTTGCCTACCGCAATTTGTTTATCTTCGTTCATCACTGCAACGGCTTGGCCTGGCTTGATTTTACCGTTACGCACACGGCCAACGCCCAAACGACCGGTATATGTTGAGTAATCTAGTGCTGAGATTTGTAATTGTAATGGCGCTTTGCTGTCCCCCTCTGGCGGCTGCACATGACGCAAAATGGTTTCAAACAATGGACGCATATTGTCTGATGCATCTTTCATTTCTAACTTTGCAAAGCCATTGAGTGCTGAAGCATACACCACAGGAAAATCTAATTGTTCATCGGTTGCACCTAAATTGGCAAATAAATCAAACGTTTGATTAATCACCCAATCAGTACGTGAGCCTGGGCGGTCTACCTTATTAATCACCACTATCGGTTTTAAACCAAGTGCCAACGCTTTTTTAGTCACAAAACGTGTTTGTGGCATTGGACCTTCTACTGCATCAACTAGCAACACCACGCCATCGACCATACCAAGTACACGTTCAACCTCGCCGCCAAAGTCTGCATGGCCTGGAGTGTCCACAATATTAATGTGAGTGCCTTCGTAATTCACTGCAGTATTTTTGGCAAGAATAGTAATCCCACGTTCTTTTTCAAGGTCATTGGAGTCCATGACTCGCTCTGATACTTGTTGGTGAGATGCAAATGTGCCTGATTGCTGGAGTAATTTATCTACCATGGTGGTTTTACCGTGGTCAACGTGAGCAATAATGGCGATGTTTCTAAGATTACGCGACATGAGATTTAGCCGATTCAACAAAAGGGCGCGATTCTACCATACAAATACAACTCTTTCTGTGAAAAATGCGTTGACAATTAAATTCTAGCGCGTATACTTCGCGCTTCGCTAAATCAAGCAACATGTAATTTAGCGTTGAATCATCGCCCTGACCCTCTCCAAAGCCGTGAAATATTGGCTTTCATTATGTTTTCGGTTAGTGGCTATGCCCGTGCGCCGGTAAACATACAAGTAATATCCAATTGTATTAATTTTGTATTGCGCGATGCCTTTTTATTGCTTGGCTGAATGATTTATTTCGTTCAGCGATGGCTTATAGGCAACGCATGCTTGCGCCCTTTAGATTTTTTTATTTAGGGATTTATTTTGTCTAATACCAATCAAGTAATGTCTGAAACAACATCAAGCAACACCGTTAGCTTTGAAAGCTTAAATTTAAACCCAGCAATCTTGCGTGCCATTGAAGAGTCTGGCTATACCAACGCAACCCCTATTCAAGCCCAAGCCATTCCTGAAGTGATGGCTGGACACGATTTAATGGCCTCTGCCCAAACCGGCACAGGCAAAACTGCCGCATTTACTTTACCAGCACTTAATATGTTGGCGTTTCCTCACCCAGTTAAAAGCCGTGGACCACGCGTATTGGTATTGGTACCTACGCGCGAGTTGGCAACTCAAGTAAATGATGCCGTGCGCAAATACGGTAAATTTTTACGCGCTCGCAGTGTGAGCATTGTGGGTGGCATGCCTTACCCACTCCAAAACAAATTATTATCACAACCGCTTGATATTTTAGTGGCAACCCCAGGTCGTTTTATTGACCATCTAGATCGCGGTCGCATTGATTTATCACGCTTACAAATGTTGGTATTAGATGAAGCAGACCGTATGCTAGACATGGGCTTTATGCCTGATGTTGAGCGCATTTGTGCAGCACTGCCTGCTGAGCGCCAAACCTTATTGTTCTCAGCTACTTTAGATGGCAACATTGGTAATATTGCGCGTCAAATCTTACGCAACCCTAAAACCATTCAAGTTGCTGCACAAACCGAAAAGCATGCCAATATTGAACAACGCCTACATTATGTAGATGATATGGGTCATAAAAACAAATTGCTTGAGCATTTACTCATTGCACCAGATGTTAACCAAGTGATTGTATTTACTTCTACAAAACGTCATGCTGATGTATTGGCAGAAGACTTATACGCTGCAGGCCATAAAACTGCAGCTTTGCATGGTGACATGACACAAGGCGCACGTAACCGTACTTTAACTAAATTACGTCATGGCGATGTCAAAGTATTGGTAGCGACAGACGTTGCCGCACGTGGTATTGACGTGCATGGCATTACCCATGTTATTAACTATGACTTACCTAAATTTGCTGAAGATTATGTACACCGTATTGGTCGTACTGGCCGTGCTGGCAACACAGGCATTGCTATTTCTTTTGCATCAAACCAAGACCGTTTTCAAGTACGTAAGATTGAGCAGTTTACTGGTCAACGCATCGAGCCTAGCGTCATTGTTGGTTTTGAGCCTCGTCGCCCTGCACCAAAAACTGATGGTCCAGACCGTGCTAGACGTTCTAGCCGCCCACAAGGTGGCCGCCCTTTTGAGGCACGTGGTGAAAAACGAGACTTTGGCAATCGCTCAGCCTCTCCGCAAGGTCGTAATGAAGGCCGTGACAACCGCTTTGGTGACAATCAACACAATGCTCGTGGTAATAGCCAAGCTAACTTTGGTAACCGCTCTGCCAGCCCGCAAGCGCGTGATGGCAAACCTGCTTACCCAGGTAGCCATGATGGTCGCCGTGCTGAGCCGACAAAATCATTTAACCGTGACGGTGTAAGAGCCGATAGCCGCAATGAAAATCGTGGTAATAGTAGTCGCGATAATGATACTCGTCGCAATGAAACGCGTGGTAACGCAAGCTTTGGTGCTAACTTTGGCAAACCACCTGCTAAACGCACCGAAGGCAATCGTGACAATCGCTCACAAGCGGATGGTCAACGTCGCCCACGTCACTTTGCGTAACGTTAAATAGCAATGACTGCAGATTCAATTTTATTTACTGACCTCAATTTAGCGCCCGAATTACTTAAGGCGCTTACTGAGTCAGGCTACAGCAAACCCACCCCCATACAAGCACAGGCCATTCCTGTGGCTTTAACAGGGGGTGACTTAATGGCTGGCGCACAAACAGGCACAGGCAAAACCGCTGCATTTGCCTTACCTGCTATTCAAAAGCTACTGCCACTTGCTAACACCAGCGCATCACCTGCAAAGCACCCTATTCGTGCGCTAGTACTAGCGCCTACGCGGGAGCTTGCAATTCAGGTAGAGGAAAGCGTAAAGGCTTATGCTAAACATACGCCGTTACGTTCTTTGGTGGTGTTTGGGGGCGTGGACATTAAAACGCAAACTCCGCATTTAAAAGCTGGGGTAGAAATTTTGGTGGCAACACCTGGCCGATTACTAGACCATATTGAGCAAAAAACGCTTCAACTTAACCAAGTGCAAATACTGGTGCTGGATGAGGCTGATAGAATGCTCGATATGGGCTTTATGCCTGATTTGAAACGCATTTTGGCTTTACTCCCAAAACAACGCCAGACCTTAATGTTTTCTGCTACATTTTCAAATGAAATTAAAAAGCTGTCAGAAGCCTTCTTAAAAAATCCAACACTGATTGAAGTAGCCCGTAGCAACGCCACTTCTGACAATATTACGCAAAAAGTCTACTTGGCTAGCCAAGACGATAAACCGCAAGTGTTACTGGGTATTTTGCAAGAAAAAGCGGATACTCAAGCGATTGTGTTTACTAATACCAAGCTCAATGCCAGCAGAATTACCCGTGCATTACAAAAACATGGTGTGCTTGCAGAGGCTATTCATGGTGATAAAAGTCAGCTGGAGCGCATACAAACTTTAGATGCTTTTAAAGAAGGTCGTGTAAAAGCATTAATTGCAACGGATGTCGCAGCGCGTGGATTAGATATTGACCAACTACCTTTGGTGATTAATTATGATTTACCTACTGCACCAGAAGATTATGTACATAGAATTGGCCGTACAGGCCGTGCTGGCGCGCTTGGGTTAGCAATTTCTTTAGTAGCCCCTGAAGAAGATAAATATCTCAAAGAAATTGAAAAACTGACCAAAAAGCCGATTGCAACTGAACAAGCTGTTGTTTCTACGCCACATCGACGCATCAATACAACACACGAGATAAATACCAACGCGAGTGCAAGAAAGCCACCAAAAAAATCGCATGACACATGGTTTGATAAACCCTATGAACCCAGTAATTCTGCGCCAACCCCTGCACCATCAGCCATTGCAAAAAGCATTAAATCTAAACACCCTGTTGCTGCTCTTTTAGGTGGATTACAAAAACAACATTAGGGCATGAAAATTCATTGTTACAATAGCATTAAATGTTAATTAAAAATGTCTATTAACCTCTCTAAAAACCCCATCTAATGGGGTTTTTGCTATATATTGGTTGCAATTTTCTTAAAAGCGAAGTAGATTATGAATTATCAGACGTAAAACTCTGTAAATATTTATAATTTCACGCTTTAGTAATCACTTAAACGATTTTTAGGGACGTCAATGATTTCAAACTTTCAATCATTTCGTTTGGTTTTACTCATTACGGTTGTTTTTTCTTCAATAGTTCACGCAGGGCCACCGCAAACACCAACTACTGCGGGTCAAATTTTACGTGAAACTGAACAAGTTCAGCCTGCCACCACACAAAACCCTAAAGCAATTAAAGCGCCAGCAGTCAAAAGCCCTTCAGCACCAGCACAAGATATTCGCGTACAGGTGAGTCAATTTACTTTCACAGGCAACAACGCATTAAGCACAACTCAGTTGGAAGCAGCAGTTTCTGACTGGAGTGGCAAAGCACTCAACTTTGGTGAACTGCAACAAGTGATTGATGCTATTGAAGCGGCTTACCATAATGCAGGTTATTTTTTAGCGCAAGCAACGTTGCCACCACAACAAATTAAAAATGGCGTCATTAATATTGTTATTACCGAAGGAAAAATTGGCAAAATTAGACTTGAAGGTGAAAGCAGAATTGCACCTGATCGCTTGTACGACTATATGGACAAACTTTCAAAGGACAAACCTTTAACAGAATCTGAGCTAGAGCGCCAAGCGCTTCTTATCAGCGATTTAATTGGTGGCAGAGTGAATGTTGACCTGCAAGCGGGGGATGATGCTGGCACTACAGATATTGTGCTTTCTCAAAAGGCTGATCCGTTTTTTAGTGGTCGCGCTGATGTTGATAACCATGGCTTACCTGCCACTGGCGAGTATCGTTTAGGTTTGGTTGGTAATATCAACAGCCCTTTTAAACGAGGTGATTTACTCAGCGCTAATTTAATTACCACAGACACTGGCAATCTAAACGCTTACGGCATTCGCTATGACACCCCTATTGGTGTCAATGGTTGGCATGTCAACATTAGTAAAACACTCGCTCGTTATAATTTGGGTGATGACTTTAGAAGCTTAGATGCACAAGGTAAAGCTGATGCTTGGCGTATTGGCGCTTCATACCCACTAGTGCGTAGCCGTAACAAAAATATATGGTTAAGATTTGAAGCAGACCGCACCAAATTAAACAATGAAATTGGCATTGCAGCTTTAGATTTAGACAGCCGAATTCGTGGTTTTACTTTTAACCCAAGTGCCGATTGGCGTGATGATATTCAAGGCGGTGGTAGCAACTATATTGACTTGCAACTACGCAAAGGGCGTTTAAGTTTAGACAACCAAGGTAAAACCCTTGATGCACCGCCTACAGGCTTAAACACAGAAGGCTCATTTACCAAAGCTATTATTGGCTTGCAACGTATGCAAACATTGGCTTATAACGTGGCATTACAAATGCAATGGCGTCATCAATTTACCAATGAAAACTTAGACTCAGCAGAAAAAATGACCGTCGGTGGGCCTGTTACCATGGTCGGTTACCCCAATAGCCAAGCCAACTTTGACCAAGGGGGTATGGGTAAGCTGCATCTTTATTGGAGCCCTATTAACAATGTACGCTTAGGTACATTTGCCGAGTACGCCAATGTCAACCTCTCAAAAGACCCACTGCCTGGCACAAGAAATAACCGTGAATTTTCAGATGCAGGTTTTTCTGTTGATTGGCAAATTAATCCAGAAATTGACCTCGCGGCAACCATCGCATGGGCGGGCGATGAGCCTGCACTACAAAGTGATAATGATAGACCACGTCTCTGGATGCGTTTAGGCTATGCGTTTGGTGAGTCTCGTACTAAAATTAAACGTAAAAACGATATTGATAATTTAGACACTTTAGACGCAACAGCTGCGCAGCAATAATCAAGGAAACATACATGAGCACCGATATTAAACCCGCTTCTGCGCTCAAAAAAAATAATACTAGCAAAGCCAAAGAGAGCATTATTGTCCGTTTATCCAGAGGACGTAGTTTAAAAATTACCTTTAAACCACGTATTCGTGTGGCCAAACTATTGGTTAAATTACTTGCGATTGCCACGGGTTTATTTACCAGCGTCGTTGGTACAAGTGCCTATGCAGATATTGCCGCCAATGCCCTGCCAACAGGCGGTCAAGTAGTACATGGAATCTCTACTATTCAACAAGCAGGCAACGCACTTAATATTAACCAAGCCAGCCAAAAAACCATTATTAATTGGCAAACGTTTGATATTGGCGCGCAAGCCAGTGTTAATTTTTACCAGCCTAATGCCAGTGCCATTGCGCTTAACCGCGTATTAGGCGATAACGCCAGCCAAATTTTTGGTAAGCTCAATGCCAATGGTCAAGTATTTTTACTTAACCCGCACGGCACCTTATTTGCACCTAGCGCACAAGTGAATGTGGGTGGATTACTCAATTCC
>CAYXGE010000028.1:14181-20765 GCA_964464435.1 uncultured Methylophilaceae bacterium | reverse complement strand
ACTTCCCTAAGTAAATAACGCTTTACATCCCCGCCCACTTCTTAAACCATCAACGCTTGTACATTCACAGGTTTGCCCCACAAAGTTTGCATGAGCTGAGGCGCTTTGGGGGATGCACTATTACTCCAAAATGTTTCTTGGCCTTTTTCTTTTGCATAGCACAATAAATCATGCGTTTGCATGCGATGTTGTAACTGTTTTGCAACCGCCGCGCCTGTATCAATAATAGTCACTTGTTTACCTGCTTCTGCTTGAATAAGTGCGCGTAAAAATGGGTAATGCGTACAACCCAGTACAATAGTATCGGCCTTTGCTTCAATGAGTGGCGCAACATAGCGTTTGATGAGCGCTTTGGTATTAGGGGTATTCATATCGCCACGTTCCACACACTCTACAAGGCCATTACAGGCTTGCGTGACGACTTGAATGTTCTGCCCATAGCTTTCTAACAATGCGGCAAATTGTGCACTCTTAAGCGTTCCCACGGTTGCCAACACGCCAACTACGCCAGTTTTAGTGGCAGCAGCGGCGGGCTTTACCGCAGGCTCCATGCCAATAATTGGCAGTGAATATTTTGCTCTTAATGTAGCCACTGCCGCCGCAGTGGCGGTATTACAGGCAAGCACTAGCGCTTTTGCTTGTTGGGCAATTAAAAACTCAGCAATTTTGCTAGCACGTTCAACAATAAACCCTGGCGTTTTGTTGCCGTAAGGGGCATTAAATGAGTCTGCCACATAGCATAAATGCTCATTAGGCAAAGTCTGCCTAATATGCCTGAGCACACTTAGCCCACCGATGCCAGAATCAAACACGCCAATACATTGTTCACTCATTTTCATGGTTTCATCAGTTACAATATGAGTATTATAAAGGAAACTTAAATGGGTAATCGATTAAGCAAAATTTACACGCGCACTGGGGATGAAGGCACAACAGGTTTAGGCGATGGTAGCCGTACGTTAAAAAACAGCCTTCGAGTTGAAGCGATGGGCGATGTAGACGAATTAAATGCAGTGATTGGCATATTAATGACAGAGCCGCTGGCTGAAACTTACATGACGTTGCTACAACATATTCAACATGATTTATTTGATATGGGCGCTGAAATTTGTATTCCTGGTCATTTGGTGATTCAACAAGCCCGTGTTGATGCACTTGAACAGACTTTAGATCAACTGAATGATGCATTAAGTCCACTAAGAGAATTTATTTTGCCCGGTGGCACACGTGGCGCAGCCTATTGCCATTTGGCGCGCACGGTATGCAGACGCGCCGAGCGCAGACTCATTAGTTTGCATCAAGAAGAGCCCGTGAGTGCCATTGCACTTAAATACATTAATCGATTATCTGATTTTTTATTTGTGCTCTGTCGCAGTATAAATAAAGAGGCTAATCATGCAGATGTGCTTTGGAACAATAAAGCATTAAAAACCTCTTAGATTTCAATGCGCACATCAAAGCTTAGCGTCTATTACGCTATAATAATAGCTATCTATGATTAAACAATTCATTAAGCGTGTATTTAAAAAAGTCGTGCCTAACACGCATCAAGCGTCGACTTCAAGCGCTCAAAGTCTTCAGACATATGCTTTTAAAGAACACCGAATTGAACGCAAATTATTGAGTAGCGCTGCAGTAAAAACCACTGATGGCCTGCAAAAAGCAGGTTTTGAGGCTTATATTGTAGGGGGTGCAGTACGCGACCTCATATTAGGCAAACGCCCTAAAGATTTTGATGTTGCCACCAATGCCACACCCGAAGAAGTGAATCGTGTGTTTAGACGTTCACGCATCATTGGCCGCCGTTTTAGATTAGTACATGTAATGTTTGGAGATGAAACAGTAGAAGTTTCTACGTTTCGTGGCAGCCATGTAAGCGAAAGTGATGACGCTAAAGTTGCCGATAGCGGCCGTATTTTGCGCGACAATGTGTTTGGCTCGCAAGCGGATGACGCCGCGCGCCGCGATTTTACTGCCAATGCCTTGTATTACAACCCTGCTACAGAAGAAGTACTCGATTTTCATCAAGGTTATGCGGATATCAAAGCAGGTGTATTACGCATGATAGGTGACCCTGATACACGCTACCGCGAAGACCCAGTGCGCATGCTGCGCGCTGTGCGTCTTTCAGCAAAATTAGGGCTCAAAATTGAAAGCAATACCGAATCTGTGATTCCTAAACTTGCTGACCTTTTGCATGATGTGCCGCCTTCTCGCTTGTTTGATGAAATGCTCAAGCTATTTTTATCGGGCCACGCCATGGAAAGCGTGATGGCATTAAGACAACACGGGCTACATCATGGGCTATTGCCACTGCTAGATGTAGTGCTTGAGCAACCACTGGGTGAGCGTTTTGTAAAACTTGCGCTAAAAAATACTGATGACAGAGTACTAGCTGAAAAACCTGTGTCCCCGAGTTTTTTATTTGCCACATTACTTTGGCATGAAGTATTAGCGGCTTGGGAAAAAACCAAACAATTGGGTGAGCGACCAATTCCAGCGCTGCACATTGCCATGAATGAAGTCATTGATTCACAAGCAGAAAAACTTGCTATTCATAAAAGATACAGTAGCACCATGAAAGAAATTTGGGGCATGCAACCACGTTTTGAACAACGCGCAGGAAGACGCCCTTTTTCTTTACTTGAACACCCACGCTACCGTGCAGGTTACGACTTTTTATTATTACGTTGTGAATCTGGTGAGATGCCTGCCGAACTTGGTGAATGGTGGACGACCTTTGCCGACGCTGGTGGCGCAGCACGTGAGGCCATGTTACTGCCCAATACTGAACCCAAAAAACGTCGCCGTCGCAAGCCAAGAAAACCTAACGGCGCATCTAAAGTTGAGCCTATTGACGCATGAATCGCGCCTTTATTGCATTAGGAAGCAATCTTAAAGAACCCAAGCAACAGGTGCTTAGAGCTATTGCTGAATTAATGCAATTGCCAGACAGCGAGTTTGTCGCACATTCCTCGCTTTACCAAACAGCACCAGTGGGTTATGACAATCAGCCTGATTTTATTAATGCGGTGGTTGAAATTAACACCAAACTAAATCCACCTGCTCTGCTAAAAGCTATTTTAGCTATTGAAGATAAGCATGGCCGTGAACGCCCTTTTCCTAACGCCCCAAGAGTGTTAGATTGTGATTTACTCTGGTATAACAATATGGGATTAAAAACACCAACACTTACCCTACCGCATCCAAGAATGACGTCACGTGGCTTTGTGATGGTGCCCCTAGCAGAAATTGCACCAGACCTTTATTTACCAAGTTTTGGAAAAGCATCAGACATTGCCGCCCGCTTGCATCAAGGCATTAGCAAAATTACTGAGTAAAATTGAACCTTAGCCGTATTATAAGATTAAAATATTAATATGAATCTCATTGAAAAATACCCTTACATAGTGATTGAAGGCCCCATTGGTAGCGGCAAAACGACCTTAGCTCGCAAGTTGGCAGACCGCTATGACGTAGACTTATTACTAGAAAGCCCTGAAACAAACCCGTTCTTGCCACGTTTTTATCAAGATGCGCAACGCTACTCTTTACCAACACAGTTATTTTTCTTATTTCAGCGTGCCAATCAAATTACAGATTTAAATCAGAGAGATATGTTTAATCAGGCAACTATTGCTGATTTCTTTCTTGAAAAAGACCCGATTTTTGCCAAGCTCAATTTAGATGAAGAAGAGTACGCCCTATATAGACAAATTTACCAACATCTACAACTTAAGGCCACTAAGCCAGACTTGGTCATCTATTTACAAACCCCGATAGATGCCTTAGTAGCGAGAGTTGAAGAGCGCAATATTAGCTATGAACAAGATATTTCTCGAGAATACTTACAACGCTTGGCAGAAGCTTATAGCGAGTTATTTCACCGTTATGATGCCTCACCATTACTCATTGTGAATAATGACAAACTCAATATTACTGAAGATGAACAAGCGCTTGATATGCTAATAGAACGTGTGATGCAAATACGCAGTAGCCGCGAGTTTTTTAACCCTAATTTAGAATAAGCCATGCTGTTAGAAACTATTCAAGATCGAATCAAAGCGGGTGAAAAAATGGCCATGCTCACCTGCTACGATGCCACTTTTGCCAAACTCATGCAGGCAGAAGGTGTTGATATTTTGCTAGTTGGCGACTCACTAGGCATGGTATTGCAAGGTGCTGAAAATACCTTAAACGTAAGCATGCACCACATGACTTATCACACTAAAAGTGTGTCAAAAGGCGCGCCTAATACCTTAATTATTGCCGATATGCCCGTTGGCAGTTATGAGCATGATGATGAAGCGGCGTATAACAATGCAAAATGGCTAATCAGGTCTGGTGCACATCTTGTAAAATTTGAAGGCGGTGGCCCAAGAGTCAATACTGCGCGTTATTTAATTGAACGTGGTGTTCCTGTTTGCGCACACTTAGGCTTTACACCGCAATCAGTGAATCAACTTGGTGGCTACAAAATCCAAGGTAAAACAGAAGAGTCTGCAACACAAATTTTAAAAGACGCAAAAGCAATGGCTGAAGTAGGCGTCAGTTTTATTGTATTAGAAATGGTACCCGCCAGCCTTGCAAAAACCATCACAGAAAGCATTAGTGTGCCCACTATCGGAATTGGTGCAGGCGTCGATTGCAGTGGCCAAGTACTCGTCATCCAAGACTTATTGGGTATTTATACCGGCCCAGCAGAAAAAGCACCTGATGCGTTTAAGTCACCACGTTTTGTGCGTAATTTTTTAAAAGACACCAACAGTATTCAGCAAGCTGTTCATTTGTATGTAAGCAGTGTAAAAAATAAAACGTTTCCAGCATTGGAGCACAGTTATTAATGGACATTATTCATAGTCTAGCCGCCCTGCGCGAGCGTTTACATCATGAATCCAATATTAGTTTTGTGCCTACGATGGGCAATTTGCATGCTGGACATATTGCTTTAGCCAAGATAGCCAAATCTGAAGCGAGTTGCACCGTGGTGAGTATCTTTGTTAATCCGCTACAATTTGGCAAGAATGAAGATTTATCTAATTACCCCAGAACCTTAGAAGAAGACTATGACGCACTAAAATCAGTTGGGGTAGATGTGGTGTTTGCGCCCAGTGTGATAGAAATGTACCCAGATTATGATGCTGCTAGCCATGACTTAGGGCAATCCATGACCATTACACCACCGCCTATTGCTAACACCCTTTGTGGTGCAACTCGCCCAGGCCATTTTGTAGGGGTGGCAACTGTAGTCATGAAACTGTTTCATATGGTACAACCGCATGTTGCCATTTTTGGCAAAAAGGACTTTCAACAGCTCACAATTATTCGTGAGATGGTCAAGCAATTTAACTTGCCGATTCGTATCTTGGCTGGCGAAACGGTACGTGAAAAAGATGGCCTTGCCTTGAGCTCTCGCAATGGATACTTAAGCCCTGCGCAACGAACTGAAGCCCCAAGGCTGAATAAAGCACTGAGTCTTGTAGTTGATGCATTGAAAAGTGGAAATAAAGACTTTGCCAGTGTAGAAGTACAAACCACGCAATATCTTACCCAAATGGGCTGGATAGTAGATTACATTAAGATTTGCAATGCAAAAACATTGATGTCAGCCCACTTTGAAGATAAAACGTTAATTGTGCTAGGGGCGGCAAAACTAGGGTCAACCAGACTCATTGATAATATAGAATTTTCATTGGCGTAATTATTTTTGCGCTAAGCTATTGAAAGCACTATAATTGCACCCCTTTATTGCACTTTTACGCAATAATTTGATATTAACTGGGACATTTAATGCAAAGAACCATGCTCAAATCTAAGTTGCATCGTGTGCACGTGACGCATTCAGAGCTTCATTATGAAGGCTCTTGCGCCATAGACGAAGCCTTGCTTGAAGCCGCCAATATCAAAGAGTACGAGCAAATCAGTATTTATAACGTGACCAACGGTGAACGTTTTAACACCTATGCAATTCGTGCTGAACGCAATTCAGGTATTATTTCCGTCAATGGTGCAGCTGCCCACAAAGCGCATCCTAGAGATATCATTATCATTGCAAGCTATGCTAATTACAGTGAAATTGAGCTCGAAAAATATCAACCCCAATTAGTGTATGTAGATGCGGAAAACCGTATCAATATGCAACGCCAACATATCCCTGTACAAGCAGCTTAAGATGACCCTAGAAGAAATGAAACTAGCCGTGATTGACGCGCTAGAAGATATTAAAGCCTTTGATATTACCGTGATGGATGTGCAAAAAATCACTTCCATGACAAGTTATATGATTGTTGCCAGTGCAAACTCTACTCGTCAATGTAAAGCTGTTGCCGATAACGTGCGCAAAAAGCTCAAAGAAAAAGGCGCAGATATTCGTGGCACAGAAGGCGAACAAGAAGGGGAATGGGTATTGGTGGATTTAGACGATATCGTGGTACATATTATGGTGCCCACCACCCGCGCTTACTACAATCTTGAGCAACTCTGGGGTGAGGCTGAAAGCCGCAGAAGCCCCAGCAAATCAGAAGGTGGCGAGGCTGAAAGCCGCAGAAGCCCGTCCAAATCTGCAGCAAACGCTGCTTAATTCC
>CAYXGE010000028.1:0-14081 GCA_964464435.1 uncultured Methylophilaceae bacterium | reverse complement strand
GAGGCTGAAAGCCGCAGAAGCCCGTCCAAATCTGCAGCAAACGCTGCTTAATTCCTATTATGAAATTACGTATCATCTCAGTTGGGCATAAAATGCCCGATTGGGTTGAAACGGCGTGTGCCGAATATATCAAACGCATGCCACGTGAACTTGATACTGAAATCATAGAAATCAAACCTGACAAACGCGCCGCTGGAAAAAACAGCGAGGTCGTGCAAGAAGCAGAAGCTAAACGTATTTTAGAAGCTGCCAATAAAGACTTTTTGGTTGTACTTGATGAGCATGGGCAAGAAGTCAGCACCACGCAATTAGCCAACAAACTTTCGCAATGGCAGAGCTTAGGTAAAGATGTCTCACTTGTCATTGGCGGTGCAGATGGCATTCATACCAGCCTAAAACAAAAAGCTGACTGGCTTTGGAGTTTATCCAAGCTCACCATGCCACATGCCATGGTGCGTGTCGTGCTTGCCGAGCAACTTTATCGCGCTTATACGGTCATTCAGCATCATCCCTATCATCGAGAATAAAACGTGACCACATCTCTTGTTTGGTTTAGACGCGATTTACGCGACTTTGACCACGCCGCTCTTTACCACGCACTCAGGGCGTCATCACAAGTGTATTGCGCATTTGTGTTTGATACCGCCATTCTCAACAAGCTTCATGACAAAGCCGATAGACGTGTTGAGTTTATTTGGGAGAGCGTGCGCGAGTTAAAAGCAGCCTTACAACAACAAGGTGGTGATTTAATTGTATTGCATGACGAGGCCAGTAAAGCTATACCGCAACTTGCACATCGCCTTAAAGCAAATGCAGTATATGCTAACCGTGATTACGAACCAGCTGCTATCGCTCGTGACCAGCATGTAGCAGAGCAACTCACACAACAAGGCTTACAGTTTCATTTATTTAAAGACCAAGTCATCTTTGAACAAGATGAGGTTTTGAGCCAATCTGGAAAACCCTATGGTGTATTTACCCCTTACAAAAATGCACATCTTAAAAAGCTTAATGATTTTTATCTTAAAGCCTACCCAGTGCAAGAATACATCAGTCGCTTAGCAACGCCTTCTGCAAGTAACGAGTTACCATCGCTTGCACAAATGGGGTTTACCAACACAAATCTCGCTAGTATGAAACTACCTACTGGCATGCAAGGTGGTAAAGCGCTATTTGAAGACTTTGTTGCGCGAATGCAGAGATACCAGGACACGCGCAACTTTCCAGCTATCAAAGGGCCTTCGTATTTATCAGTGCATTTACGTTTTGGTACGGTTTCTATTCGCCATTTAGCGCGCACTGCTTGGCAGATGGGTGGCGCAGGGGCAGAAACTTGGCTTAACGAACTGATTTGGCGTGATTTCTATTTTCAAATTTTGCACCATAGGCCAGATTTAGCTGATGGCCGTGCTTATAAAGCCGAGTACGAGTCACTCCCTTTTCCAAATGATGACGCCTTATTTAAAGCATGGTGTGAAGGCCAAACAGGCTACCCTTTGGTAGATGCAGCGATGCGTCAACTCAACCAAACAGGCTATATGCATAACCGTTTACGCATGGTCACTGCAAGTTTTTTAGTAAAAGATTTGCTGATTGATTGGCGCTGGGGTGAGCGCTATTTTGCAGAAAAACTGATTGATTTTGACTTTGCTGCGAATAATGGCGGTTGGCAGTGGGCAGCTTCTACAGGCTGTGATGCACAACCCTACTTTAGAATCTTTAACCCTATTACCCAAAGCGAAAACTACGATGCCGAGGGAAAGTTTATTCGTAAATATGTGCCTGAACTCGCAACACTTAGCAATAAAGAGATTCATGCTCCATGGCTATCTAAACAAGTATTGCCGATTAAATTAGGGCAGGATTATCCTATGCCTATTGTTGACCATGCAACCCAACGTCAATTAGCTTTGGCACTATACCAAAGTGCAGTAAAGCAAAATAAATTAGGGTAACAATGCATCCATATAATAGCCTTGAATACGTTCAATTTCATTGCTAGCGCCGAATAACACGCCACATCGCTGATGAAGCGATTGAGGCTGCATACTAAGCACCGACACAACATCTGTCACCGCCATGCCGCCAGCTTGCTCTACAATCATTGCAATAGGATTAATTTCATACATCAACCTTAGCCGCCCACCTTGGGCGGCATTTTTGCTATCTTTAGGGTACAAAAATACACCACCTTGCATTAGTAGTCGGTGAACATCCGCCACCATTGCTCCTGCCCAACGGATATTAAAGTCTTTTTCTCGCGGTCCTTCTTGACCTTGCATACATTCACCAATATACCTTTGAATATACTTTGGCCAATAGCGATAATTTGACATATTAATCGCAAAACTCTGGGTTTCATTCGGAATACTGATATTGGCATGCGTCAAAATAAAATCACCAGTCACTTCATCTAGGGTAAATGCATTCACACCCTGCCCTGTGGTAAGCACTAAAGTGGTTGATGTTCCATAGAGTGCGTATCCAGCACAAATTTGTTGTTCACCTTTTTGCAAGAAATCAGCAATGGTTGGCGTCTCTCCATCAAACTTAAGTACTGAAAATATCGTGCCTACTGTCATATTTAAGCTTGCATTCGCAGACCCATCTAGCGGGTCAAACAGCACAAGGTATTTGGCGTTTTTACGATATTTTTTGTCGAATACAACAATATCTGGCATTTCTTCTGAGGCAACGCCAGCAACTAAGCCATTAAACTGATGACTCTCAATAAACAGCTTGTTGGTAATTAAATCGAGTACCTTTTGCTGTTCACCCTGCACATTGACGTTAGCTGCATTACCCATGTTGTTATCAATTTCGGCCGTACCAATAGCCTTAGCGATTTTTTTACACGCTTTGGCAACATCAATAATGAGCGAATTAAGCTCAAAATCTTGTCCATTGCTGGCAAGCACCTTAAACAAAGTGTCTTGATGTGATACAAATTCTTGCATAAAAATGAATATAAATTGAGGTAAGTTATTGTAAGCCAAAACAAGCATGATATTCATAACCGTTAATCTTATAAAATCAACCGCCAATCACATAATCCTTGTGCAATTGCTGGACAATTCTTACTTCATCAGTTAAAGTTTGTATTGTTTCTAATTGTTACAAAATGATTAATTAAACCTTTAATCAATTAATTTTTGGGGTTTGCATGCAGGTTAAGAAAATATGTCTAGCGGTATTAATTGCATCAGCGCTTTTATCATCAGGGTGCGCATCTGTAGAGAATAAAGACCCGCTTGAGGGTTTTAATCGTGCAGTTTACAAATTTAATGACACCGCAGATAAAGCAATTATCAAACCTGTTGCGGGTGCCTATAAAGCTGTAATGCCTACCCCTGTTCGTTCTGGTGTGGGTAACTTTTTTGCCAACTTAAGTACTTTTGTTTCTGCCATTAATAATGTTCTGCAATTTAAGTTTAGCGATGCGTTTGATGATGCAGGTCGTTTCGTTATTAATACCACTTTTGGTATAGCAGGTATTGTAGATGTCGCATCAATGGATGGTGTAGCAAGACATAATGAAGACTTTGGTCAAACTCTGGGTCACTGGGGCGTGGGTGATGGTGCCTATTTGGTGCTTCCATTCCTTGGACCAAGCACTTTAAGAGATACTGGTGGATTAGCAGTTGATGCCTCTTTTTTCATGCCAGTGCTTTATTTAGAAGACACAAGAACGCGCAATCAGCTGCTAATTACGCAACTCATTGATACCCGCTCGCAACTATTACCTGGCAGTGATTTGCTTGATGAAGCTGCATTAGACCCCTATGCCTTTATGCGTGACGCTTATTTACAACGTCGTCATCACCAAATTGAAGGCGGTGATAACACCGAATCTACCTCACCAGTAGATAACGAGTTTGAAGATGCTATGTTAATTAACGATAGCAACCCAGTTGCTATTGAGCCTGCTGTTAATGAAACTGATGCTGTTAATGATGCAACCGAAGCATTAATGGCTGAAGTGGTACCTGCTATTCAGGATGCTCAAGAAAATAATGCTGAACTGATTGCTTTAGAAACAACACAAACTTCCGAACCAACTGCGATTGATGTTTTGCCAGCACCAGAGGAATTAACGACTGAACTATTGCCAATGCAACAAGAGGCAACCGTAACAATTCAATCAAATGCAGAATTAACATCTGTAGCTAATGAAGTTGAAGTCACGCAAACCGTAGAAATAGCAACTGAAGCACAAGCAAATGAAACAGATGTTGTGACTACACCAATAACAGAGACAGCACCTGATCTGCTAGCAGTTGAAGCTACAGCGCGCGAATCTAAAGAGGAAGCGGTAACGCAAGAGTTAGTGATTACAGAAAACAGTAAAAGTGCAATAGCAGTGAATGTGGAAGAAACCGATGCTGATTTGGTGAAAGTTGAACAATTGCCAATTCAAGATGCCGATGTAAGCTCAACAATTACTCAAGAAGTAACGCCCACAGCCCACGAGACTTTGCCAGCTATTCCAGTTGAGTTTGTTACAGAAATGCCAACCGCTGACATCACAAGTGAGTTTGCCAATAAAGTGCATATTTAATAGATTGTTTATTTAGCTAAAAAGCTCACGATGTGAGCTTTTTTTTCGACTATCGCGATGATGGATATTGCGAATAAACACCTTCATTAGTCACAGGCTACAGTCATGCGCTCAATCAGTATTGAACCTACTTGTTTTGAGCCTTGAATCAGCACGTCATTACTGATTGCCACAATCTGCATCAACATCTCTTTCATATTACCTGCAATAGTGATTTCTTCGACAGGATAAGCAATAACGCCATTTTCCACCCAAAACCCTGCGGCACCTCGAGAGTAGTCTCCCGTTACCATATTCAGGCCATGTCCCAACAGTTCTGTTACCAAAAGCCCTGTGCCCATTGTTTTGAGCAAACCATTAAAGTCCAAATCACCATGGCTCACTATTAAATTATGATTGCCGCCTGCATTACCCGTTGACTGCATTCCCAATTTTCGCGCGGAATAGCTAGCTAGCATGTAGCCTTGTAAAACACCATCTTTGAGTAATTGTCTGGCCTGAGTTGCTACGCCTTCATTATCAAATGGGCTGCTGGCTAACCCTCGCTTGATAAATGGGTCTTCATATATTTGCAGATGACTAGCAGCCACTTGTTTACCAATACTGTCTAGTAAGAAAGAAGATTGTCGATATAAATTGCCACCTGAAATGGCACTAATCAGGCTAGAAATAAGCCCTGATGCCAAAGGGGCTTCAAAAATTACAGGCACTTGTGCAGTTTTAATACGTTTGCAGCCTAAACGGCGCACGGTGCGCTCTCCTGCTACTCTGCCAACCTCTTGAGCCGATTGCATATCATTGGCATGCCGCGCTGTGGTATACCAATAATCACGCTGCATGCTCTCTGCTTCACCTGCAATCACTGAACAACTGATGCTTTGCCTAGTGCTGGCATAGCCCCCCATAAAACCATGACTATTGCCATAGGCAAACATGCCCTCATAGCTTGAAACACTGCCACCTTCGGAATTAGCAATTCGGGCATCTACTGCCATGGCCGCCGCCTCACAAGATTTAGCAATCTCCAACGCACCTTCTACATCTATCTGCCAAGGATGATACAAATCTAAATCTTGCACTTCTTGCGCCATTAACTGCGCGTCAGCCAGACCGCAAAATGGATCATTAGCGGTGTATTTAGCAATGTTACAAGCGGCATCAACCGTGTCTTTAAGGGCTTGAGGTGATAAATCAGAAGTACTGGCATGCCCTTTCTTTTGACCAAAGTAAACACTTACAGACGCCCCTTTATCACGGTTATATTCAATATTTTCGGTTTCACCAAGTCTTACCGAAACATTTTGGCCAACACCTAGGCTGATTTCAGCTTCTGCCTGTGACGCACCCGCACGCTTAGCCATCTCAAGTACAGACGCTGTAATATTTTTTAATTCATCTAAACTATAGGATAAACGTGGCACATTCATGGTTTGGATTCAATCTTATTTCGTAAAACTGATATGATAGCGTACTATGAAACCCAAAAAAAATTCACCACACGCAAATTCTGAAGATTTTGCTGAAAATGCTCCAGTGATTGTGAGTAAAACCCAGCTTAAAGCGCAGGCAGATGCCTTGCAAGACTTAGGCGTTAAGCTCACTACATTACCTAAAGATAGACTCAAAAAGTTAAACCTGCCTGAAAAACTGATGGATGCCATCAACGAGTCAAAACGCATCACAGCCAACGGTGCGATAAGACGGCATCGCCAATATTTAGGTGGTTTGATGCGTGAAATTGATGTGACCCATATTGTTGAACAACTTGAAAAATGGGATGGGAAAAATAAAGCGGAAAACGCTTACTTTCATCAACTCGAACGCTGGCGTGACCGTTTAATTGCAGAAGAGCCTGCCCTTGCAGAGTTTATAAAAGAATATCCGCAAGTCGATACACAACAGTTACGCGCACTTATTCGTAATGCACGTAAAGAACAAACAGAGAGTAAGCCCCCCAAAAGTAGCAGAGAGTTATTTAAATTGTTACGTGATTACACATCACAAAATCAGATAGTAGAACTTGAAGAAGGTCATCAAAGTGATAACGAAGCAAGTGAAGATTAATTCTGCAAACTTCACTTTATTAAGTGTAATTAGCTTTTTAATGTTTTTTGTAGCCATGCCTATAACGGCATTGGCTTCAGAACTGCCAACAAATGTGAACCTAACGTCTCATTGGGTGGGTATCAGCGCCCTTTTGATTTTTTTTATTGCTTATGTGTTGGTGATGGCTGAGGAGTTTATTCAACTTCGCAAATCTAAGCCTGTTATCGTAGCCGCAGGCATCATATGGGCAATTATTGCTTGGTATTACCAGTCTCACAACATACCGCATGTAGTTGAAGCGGCTTTTAGGCATAACTTACTTGAGTATGCCGAGCTATTGCTATTTTTAATTGTCGCTATGACCTACATTAACGCGATGGATGAGCGTCATGTGTTTGAAGCATTACGCACTTGGCTTATCAGAAAAGGCCTAAGCTACCGCGCATTATTCTGGGTAACAGGCTTACTAGCATTTTTTATTTCACCCATTGCCGACAACCTCACCACAGCCTTGCTCATGGGGGCGGTGGTATTAGCTGTAGGCGGCAGTAATAAGCAGTTTGTGCTTTTAAGCTGCATTAACCTAGTAATTGCAGCTAACGCAGGGGGCGCGTTTAGTCCATTTGGAGACATCACCACGTTAATGGTCTGGCAAAAAAATATTCATGCGAGTAATGGTATTATTAGTTTTTGGACATTTTTTAGCTTGTTTTTACCTGCACTCGTCAATTGGTTTGTACCCGCGCTCATTATGAGCTTTGCAATTCCCAAAGAAAAACCTAAAGGCAATAGCAATCAACTTCCTATGCGGCGTGGCGCTTTAGTGATTGTTGTGTTATTTTTGCTTACGATTTCGATTGCAGTTATGGCTCACAGTGTGCTTGGTTTACCTCCTGTGTTAGGCATGATGACAGGGTTAGGCTTCTTACAACTGTACTCGTTTGTGCTAAGAAAAATGGGGGAAAAAACTTATTTGCCTAATGCAAATGGCGATTTAAGCAATCCGATTCCCTATGATATCTACAGTAAAGTAGCACGTGCAGAGTGGGATACCTTATTTTTCTTTTACGGTGTTATTTTATGCGTTGGCGGTCTTGGATTTTTGGGCTATTTAAACTTGGTTTCTCAAACCATTTATGGTGAATGGGGTGCAACCAATGCCAATATTGCAATCGGCATTATTTCTGCCGTAGTAGACAATATTCCTGTGATGTTTGCTGTGCTTTCCATGATGCCAGATATGACAACAGGGCAATGGATGCTTGTGACATTAACAGCTGGCGTAGGCGGTTCATTACTATCGATTGGCTCAGCTGCAGGCGTGGCTTTGATGGGCCAAGCTCATGGTAGTTATACATTTTTTGGTCATTTAAAATGGACGCCTGTTATTACCCTTGGCTACATTGCCAGTATTGCCACCCACATGACTTTAAACCATGTAATGTTTTAGATTTAATACGCTGATTCCGCCCTATTCATAGTTTTCTCATCTGCGATTAATTGAAACCATGGTTTTCATTGGTACTTGCTCTCGCTCATAGTTGACCTCTACCGTTTGACCTTGGTAATCTGCAACAGCCTTAAATAAGTCTTCAGGTTTTTCTAATTTGCTTTCACCAATGGATAGCAATACATCACCGCGCATCAACTCTGCCTTGGCCGCAGGCGATTCTTTGATTACCGCAATCAGTTTTAAACCTTTTTCAGGCATTGATTCGCCATTATTAATTGCATTCAGCTTAACAATATGTACCCCCAGACGTGGTGGCGGTAGTTTGGCCCAATAGGTGGCTGAATATTTAAAGCGCTTACCTGATTTACTAAGTGCTTTTTCACTCACTTTGCCATCATTTTCTTTGGCCATTTCTCGCATTTTTTGTATTTTTGAGGCATTGGTTTCTGACGTAAGCTGTTTCATATATATCAACACTTGGTCTGCCTTAATCTGCTTCGCGTGAGCTAATGCTAAATCCGGCGAAACTTCATCTGCATCAAACGAGGATGAGCCCATTAAATCAAAACCATTTTCCAACATGCTTGTGTTATCGTCGGATTGCTTAGTACCACGTAGCATTTGTGTATCTGGCTGGGCTTGCATAGAGGTTAAGCCAGCTTGGTTTTGCGCATAATAATTTTCTGTAAATGGGTTTGTGTCAGCATAAGTTTGACCTGCACAAGCGAGCGCTAGCATGCCTAACAAAAATGAAACCTGTAGTTGTCGTGTCAATAATGCTATGCGCATAGTCGCTTCCTTTAATATTGAAAATGGTATGATTCAGTTTTAGCTTTTACCAACTCATACATAGCAGACAACTTAATGTCAAAACAATTCATTCATATTGGTTTAGTTTCAATTAGTGACCGTGCTAGCTCAGGGGTTTATGAAGACAAAGGGTTACCAAGCCTAAAAGCATGGTTACATAGCGCGCTCACAACCCCTTTTACCACGGTCGACTGTGTTATCCCTGATGAGCAATCACAAATTGAGTCTACCTTAATACGGCTGGTTGACCAAGAGGCATGCTCACTCATACTCACCACTGGTGGCACTGGACCAGCACTACGCGATGTAACGCCAGAGGCAACACTTGCTGTTGCAGACAAAGAAATGCCTGGGTTTGGTGAGCAAATGCGTCAAATCAGCTTAAACTTTGTGCCAACTGCTATTTTGTCACGCCAAGTAGCGGTGATTCGCAAACAGAGCCTCATTATTAATCTACCAGGCCAACCCAAAGCTATACAAGAAACCCTTGAAGGTTTAAAAAATGAAACTGGCAAAACATTAGTGCATGGCATTTTTGCTGCCGTGCCCTATTGTCTCGACCTCATTGGCGCACCTTATATTGAAACAAATGAAGCTGTTTGCAAAGCGTTTAGACCAAAATCAGCACTCAAACCAACGACATAAATCAACTTGAATGGTTAAAATGTTTTCTTCATTTGTTCAATCTTACGCAAATTTAAATAGCTCCCTAAAACGCAATGTTTTTTATGTTTTTCTAGCGGGTATTACTGTTTTTCTGCTGTTGCCGCTCCCACCAGCCAAAGACCCTGTACCCTATTTAGATAAAGCACAGCATATTTTCATCTTTATAGTGCTCAGTATGCTTGGGCTTTTGGCCTATGCTCAAGGCATACGCAAGATGATTATTTTTTTAGTCACATACGCGGCAATCTCTGAGGTATTACAATTTCTGCTCACCACTACCCGTACTGGTGAAGTCAAAGACTGGGTGGCTGATTGTATTGGCATTGCCATTGGGTATTGGTTTTTCTCTTGTTTTAATAGCAAAACATCATGAGCCCAGAATTTAGTTTAATTGCAAAACACTTTACCCGTCCTTGCAAACATGCGGATTTAGGCGTTGGCGATGATGCTGCTTTACTCAGAGTTGCTAACGGCTATCAACTTGCAGTTTCTGCAGATATGTTAGTCGCTGGTACACATTTTTTTCATGATTGTGCACCTTATGATATCGGGTGGAAATCGCTAGCTGTCAATATTTCAGACATGGCGGCCATGGGTGCCACTGCAAAATGGGCAACATTAGCTATTGCTTTACCTGAGGTTAACCACACATGGCTAGCTGAGTTTTCTCGTGGCTTGTTTGACTGTGCTGACAGTTTTCAAGTGGACTTAATTGGTGGAGACACCACGCGAGGTCCGCTCACCATTAGTATACAAATCATGGGGGAAGTACCTTTAGGTAAAGCCTTAACACGCGATGGTGCAAAACTTGGCGATGATATATGGGTCAGCGGCACACTAGGCAATGCCGCAATCGCCTTAGCTGTTTTACAGGAGCGTTACCTATTAAACCCCAAAGCGCAAAAACATGAGTTAGCGCAATGGCTAGCATGCTTAAATAGACCTCAGCCAAGAGCCTCATTAGGTCTGGCATTACGTGATTTTGCTACCAGTTGCATTGATATTTCAGATGGCTTGTTTGCTGATTTAGGTCACTTATTAAAAGCTTCCAATCTTGGAGCTACGCTTCATTTAGAACAACTTCCAATGTCGCTCTATCATCAACATCACTTATCTGACATATCCATACAAACCAGTGTATTGGCAGGCGGTGACGACTACGAACTCTGTTTTACCGCACCTGCAAACCGACGCCAAGAAATAGAACAGATTGGGCGACAACATCATACGCCTTTAACATGCATAGCCAGCACCCGCATGGATATTGGGCTGCAGGCCATGTATCAAAATGCGCCGTTAATACTTAACCATCAAGGGTTTGATCATTTTGCAACACCCAAGCCTTAAATTTTTATTTGCGCATCCTGCACATTTTTTTGCGCTAGGATTCGGTAGCGGCTTAGCAAAAAAAGCGCCTGGCACATTTGGTACCTTGCTTGGTTTCCCTCTTTTTTTGGTTATTGCCAAGCTAGCAATTCCCTTACAACTCAGTATTATTACCGCTTTATTTGTAGTGGGTATCTACTTTTGTCATGCCACCGGTAAAGCACTTGGAGTCTCAGACCACGGCAGTATTGTTTGGGATGAAATTGTAGCCATGATGCTGGTGCTAGTATTTACGCCCCATGAATCAGCTTGGTGGCTTTTAGCCTTTGTATTGTTTAGAATTTTTGACATTTGGAAACCCTCACCAATTCGTCAATGCGATGCCCACATTAAAGGTGGGCTAGGTGTAATGTTAGACGATATACTCGCCGCTATTTACGCCATTATTTACCTGAAAGGCATTGCATGGATGATGACGCATTACTTCAGTTAGCTGAGCAAGTGGGGCGATTATTACTCAAAAATAATGCGATACTCACGCTTGCAGAATCTTGCACAGGCGGTCTTGTTTCAAGTTTAATTACTGAAATTGCAGGCAGCTCAAAATGGTTTGATAGTGGCTTAATCACCTACAGCAATGCGGCAAAGCAACAATTATTAGGGGTAAGTGAAGACAGCTTAAGTCAATTTGGTGCGGTTAGCGAACAAGTGGCCGCAGAAATGGCAATGGGAGCATTAAAACATGGCAGAGCCACGATCTCTGCCAGCATTACTGGTATTGCAGGGCCAGATGGCGGCAGTGACAAAAAGCCAGTTGGTACTGTCTGCTTTAGTTGGTGTGGCTTAAATATTTCAACCAGCACCTGTACTCACTATTTACAAGGCTCACGCCATGAAATTCGCATGCAATCAGCCAGCATTGCGCTTAAAGGGGTAATCCGTTTGCTTAGCTAGCCAGTGTTGCGTTTTATTAGCGCCACCCACTGGTGCCATAAAGACTGCCACGGTGATAACTGCGGCGACCACCTACATCGTCGCAACGTTCGCCTTGTCTAGCCTGAAACCCTTGGTGACTTCTATATATATGACGTGGTTGGTTGCTGATGACTTGAGCACCATAAAAGTGTTGGTCAACAACTCTAGCGCCATAAACTGAATTACCAAAACCATTATTTGGCAACACTACCACTTGTGGAGATTGCTGATACACCACCACTGGCGCATCATAGATCACTACTGGCGCTGCACGGTAATGCCTGATTGGAGCGGCATAATATGAAGGTGTACCTACACTGACCGACCAACCAAAATCATCATGGGCTTGCGCATTAAAGCTTGCACTAGCAAGTAAGCCTGTCATTAATAATGTATTTAACGTTTTCATCATGTTTTCCTTTTCAAATAAGAACATGGTAATAACGTAACGTTGCAATCAACAAAGCGTTGACCAAACAGCACAGTTAAGCTTACGTTAAAGCCTGATTTATGAAATAATTATAGATTAATAAGATTAGTTTTTAAGCGCAATTAAACCACGCAAGTTTTACAGGAAAATAAAATGGATGATAACAAGAGCAAAGCGCTAGCCGCCGCACTTTCACAAATTGAGAAGCAATTTGGCAAAGGCTCCATTATGCGCATGGGAGATAGCGATATTGGCGAGGATATTCAAGCCGTTTCAACAGGTTCACTTGGATTAGACATCGCTCTTGGCATTGGCGGTTTGCCACGTGGGCGTATTGTAGAAATTTATGGCCCAGAGTCATCTGGTAAAACCACACTCACTTTGTCTGTGATTGCAGAAATGCAAAAATTAGGTGGTACTGCCGCGTTTATCGATGCGGAGCATGCATTAGACCCGCAATACGCGGCTAAATTAGGTGTGAACGTGCCTGATTTACTCATTTCACAGCCAGACACAGGCGAACAGGCGTTAGAAATTGCCGATATGTTGGTGCGTTCAGGTTCGGTGGATATTGTGGTCGTGGACTCCGTGGCGGCTTTGACCCCTCGCGCTGAGATTGAAGGCGAAATGGGCGACAGTCACATGGGCTTGCAAGCGCGCTTAATGTCACAAGCCTTGCGTAAACTCACAGGTAACATCAAACGTACCAATACCTTGGTGATTTTTATTAACCAAATCCGTATGAAAATTGGTGTCATGTTTGGTAACCCAGAAACCACCACAGGCGGTAACGCGCTTAAATTCTATGCTTCTGTGCGCTTGGATATTCGCCGCACTGGTGCGATTAAAAAGGGTGACGAAGTCACAGGTTCTGAGACACGCGTTAAAGTGATTAAAAACAAAGTCGCGCCTCCGTTTAAACAAGCTGAATTTGACATCATGTATGGCGAAGGCATTTCACGTTTGGGCGAAATCATTGAGTTGGGTGCCAATATCAAGCTGGTTGAAAAAGCGGGTGCATGGTACAGCTATAACGGCGAAAAAATAGGCCAAGGCAAAGAAAACGCCAAAGAGTTCTTGCGTGAACATCCAGAAATCGCGGCAGAAATTGAAGCTAAAATTCGTGCAAATGCTAAACAGCTTGCTGAGATTATGCCTAGCGCACGTTCTGAAGACGATTGATACAACCACAAAACAAAACATTGCGCCAACGCGCTTTAGAGTACTTAGCAAAACGCGAGTATTCCTATGTTGAGTTAGGGCAAAAACTAAAAGCCTTTGCAGAAGAAGGCGATGATATTGTGGCACTGTTGGATGACTTTAAACAGCGTGGTTGGCTCAGTGATGCGCGCTTTACCGAGCAACTCGTGCATGCACGCAAAACTAAATTTGGCAGTACTAGAGTTGCCAATGAGTTGCGCGAAAAAGGGATTGATGACGGTTTAATAGCTTCGGCAGTGGAAGCCATCAAAACCAATGAATTTAAAAACGCCCAAGCGGTGTGGCAAAAAAAGTTTAAAGCACCACCTAGCAACCGTGAAGAATGGGCAAAACAAGCCCGTTTTTTACAAAGCCGTGGTTTTGGCTTTGATTTAATTAAAAAGATTTTGAATAGACAAGCAGAAGATGACAGTTAAATTTGGTAGCAAACCCAGTAGCAAACAGATTCGCCAAGCCTTTTTAGACTTCTTTGCCTCAAAAGGCCATCAAGTCGTGGCTTCTAGCTCTCTCGTACCGCATGGCGACCCAACGCTGTTGTTTACTAACGCGGGCATGAACCAATTTAAAGACGTGTTTTTAGGTTTTGACAAACGCGC
>CAYXGE010000027.1:0-21909 GCA_964464435.1 uncultured Methylophilaceae bacterium | reverse complement strand
CCTACCAAAGCATTAAAGGCTTTTTCTTTACCTGCTTTAAACTCTTCTACCATGGCAGCGTTGGCGGCTAGCACTTCATCAATAATCGCCTCAATCGCACCCGTGTCAGACACTTGTTTTAGGCCTTTGGCTTCGATAATGGCATCGACTTCACCTTCACCCGCCCACATCGCTTCAAACACTTGCTTGGCAGCATTATTTGAGATGGTGTTGTCTGAAATGCGTTTAAGCAGTTGAGCCAGCTGCGCAGCACTTACTGGTGAATTAGTAATCGCTTTATCTTCTGCATTTAACTTAGCAGAAACCGCGCCCATGACCCAGTTAGCCGCTTGTTTTGCATCACTGCCTGCTTGCACCACCGCCACAAAATAATCTGCTAAATCTTTTGAAGCTGTGAGCGCGCTCGCGTCATAGCTTGAAAGTTGATACTCACTCACAAAACGCGCTTGCAAGGCTTGTGGTAACTCAGGCATATTGGCTTTGACGCGCGCTTTATCTTCTTCTGTTACCGCTAAAGGCAATAAATCAGGGTCGGGGAAGTAGCGATAATCGTTGGCTTCTTCTTTGCTGCGCATGGCGCGAGTTTGCCCAGTGTCTGGGTTAAACAGCACGGTGGCTTGTTGTATGGTGCCGCCATCTTCTAGCGTATCAATTTGCCATTGGGTTTCGTACTCAATCGCTTGCTGCATAAACTTAAATGAGTTGAGGTTTTTAATCTCGCGGCGCGTGCCTAGTTTATCTGTGCCTTTGGGGCGTACCGATACGTTCACATCACAGCGGAAGCTACCTTCTTGCATATTGCCATCGCAAATGCCTATCCATTGCACGAGCTCATGCAATTTTTTAGCGTAAGCCACAGCCTCTGCTGCGCTGCGCATATCAGGCTCGGTGACAATTTCTAGGAGTGGCGTGCCTGCGCGGTTTAGGTCTATGCCGCTCATGCCCTCTACCGCACCATGCACCGATTTACCCGCATCTTCTTCCAAATGCGCACGGGTGATATTAATCACTTTTTCATAAGCTTCTTTGTTTTTGCTAGCAGGTACTTGTATGGTGAGTTTGCCTTTACCAACCACAGGCAATTCGTATTGGCTGATTTGATAGCCTTTGGGTAAATCAGGGTAAAAATAGTTTTTACGCGCAAACACGCTGCGTGGCGCGATTTCAGCCTCAATCGCTAGCCCAAATTTAATTGCACACTCAACAGCTTCTTTATTGAGTACTGGCAATACCCCTGGCAAAGCAACACTCACTTCGCATGCTTGCGTGTTTGGCTCCGCGCCATATGCGGTAGATGCCCCTGAAAAAATTTTGGTTTTAGTTTGTAGCTGGGTATGTGTTTCCAGCCCGATGACAACTTCCCATTCCATTATGCAATTCCCTCTGGCATTTGCTCGTGCCAATTTGTCACTTGTTGGTAGGCATGGCCTACATCTAACATTCGCGCTTCATCAAAATAGTTGCCAATAATTTGCAAGCCTACAGGCAAGCCGTTACTGAATCCCGCAGGGATGCTCATGCCTGGCAAGCCTGCCAAGTTGACAGCAATGGTGTAAATATCTTGTAAGTACATAGACACAGGGTCATCTGCTTTTTCGCCAATTTTAAAGGCGGTAGATGGCGCAGCAGGGCCCATGATGATGTCGCATTTTTTGAACGCTTCGGTAAAGTCTTGCGCGATTAAGCGGCGGATTTGCTGAGCTTTTAAGTAGTAAGCGTCGTAATAGCCCGCGCTCAACACATAAGTGCCGATTAAAATGCGGCGCTTCACTTCTGCGCCAAAACCTTGGGCGCGGCTCTTGCAATACATATCCATTAAATCAGTGTACTCATCAGCACGATGGCCATAACGCACGCCGTCATAGCGCGATAAGTTTGAGCTCGCCTCAGCAGGCGCAATCACATAATAAACAGGGATAGAAAGCTTGGTGTTAGGCAGGCTGATTTCTACCATTTCAGCACCTAACTTTTTGTATTCTTCTATCGCGGCATTGACCACTGCGCCTACGCCAGCGTCTAAACCTTCAGCAAAATATTCTTTAGGTAAGCCTACTTTTAAGCCTGCTAGGGGCTTATTTGCAGCGAGTTTATTTAAACCACGTGTGTAGTCTTCTTTTTCACGCTGCAAGCTGGTGGAGTCGCGCTCATCAAAGCCTGTCATCACGTTCATCATCAGCGCCATGTCTTCACACGATTTTGCCATCGGCCCTGCTTGGTCAAGGCTAGAGGCAAAGGCTATCATGCCGTAGCGTGACACCAAACCATAAGTTGGTTTTAAGCCTGAAAGGCCGCACAATGAAGCTGGCTGGCGAATGGAGCCGCCTGTATCAGTGCCCGTTGCCGCTGCGCACAAACGTGCTGCCACCGCAGCTGCCGCACCGCCTGAGCTGCCGCCCGGAACACGCGAAATATCCCACGGGTTTTGTACTTTGCCAAAGTAGCTAGTCTCGTTAGATGAGCCCATAGCAAACTCGTCCATATTGGTTTTACCCAAATTCACCGCGCCTGCTTGATTAAAGCTTTCAATCACATGCGCATCATAAGGGCCAATAAAGTTCTCTAACATTTTTGAGCCGCAACTGGTGCGCCAGCCTTTAGCCACAAAAATATCTTTTTGCGCAATCGGTATGCCTGTGAGCGCTGTGGCTGTGCCATTTGCCAACATTGCATCTGCCTTAGCCGCTTGCGCCAAGGTTTTTTCTTTATCGAGTGCAATATAAGCGTTAATGCTTGGGTTAAGCGCATCAATACGTTTTAAATACGCTTGCGTGAGCTCTACGCTAGAAATCTCTTTGGCTTGGAGCGCCGCCCCAAGTTCTTTTAAACTTTTATTAATCATGCTGAATTCTTTACGATTTTAACTACAGAGTTAATCAATGACTTTTGGCACTAGATAAAGGCCATGATCAACGGCTGGTGCTATGGACTGAAATAACTCACGTTCATTGGTTTTAGTGACCACATCTTCACGTAAGCGTTGTGTTACATCTTGAGAGTGTGACATCGGAGTCACGCCAGAAGTATCTACCGCTTGCATTTGCTCAATGAGCGTCATAATACCGGACAGCTTGACTAGGGTTGCTTCAGCTTCAGGTTCACTAATTTCAATGCGTGCCAAGTGTGCAATTTTTTTAATATCAGAAACGCTTAATGACATTTGATTTGTTTCCAGTGAATGTTATAAGTATTTGAAGGTTTAACTGTAATAAAGTGCTTCGCATCTTAAAAAAAGATGTAATTTAGAGTATTATAACTTGATTTAAACATACCGCTAGTTTAGACATGAACTAAAGCAGGTATAAACTAATTAGTTGCGCGACATTTTTTACGCGCAATGACCATTTGCTCAGGATATAAAAACAATGTTTGGCATTCTCAATAGTTATTTTTCAAACGACCTAGCGATTGACCTAGGTACCGCAAACACCTTAATTTACGTGCGTGGTAAGGGTGTTGTATTAGACGAGCCTTCAGTGGTTGCAATTCGTCAAGAAGGTGGGCCAGCTGGCAAAAAAACCATTTTGGCGGTAGGTTTAGAAGCTAAACGCATGCTTGGCCGTGCGCCTGCCAATATTCAAGCGATTCGCCCGATGAAAGACGGTGTGATTGCTGACTTTACTGTGACCGAGCAAATGCTCAAGTATTTTATTCGTCGTATTCATGAGTCACGTCTTTTTTCACCAAATCCACGCATCATTATTTGCGTGCCTGTTGGGTCTACGCAAGTTGAGCGTCGTGCCATTCGTGAGTCTGCAATAGGCGCGGGTGCACGCCAAGTATATTTAATTGAAGAACCCATGGCGGCGGCAATTGGTGCCGATATGCCAGTAGCTGATGCAACAGGTTCAATGGTGGTGGATATTGGTGGTGGTACCACTGAAGTCGGTGTGATTTCACTAGGCGGGATTGTCTATGCGAAATCTGAGCGCGTAGGCGGCGATAAATTCGACCAAGCCATTATTGATTACATTCGCCGTAACTATGGGATGCAAATTTCAGAACCAACCGCCGAGTTAATTAAGAAAAAAATTGGGTCAGCTTTCCCAGGCTCAGAAGTGCTAGAGATGGAAGTTACTGGCCGTAATTTAGCAGAAGGATTACCACGTAAATTTACTATTTCTAGTAATGAAATTTTAGAAGCGCTGACAGAGCCGATTAATGCGATTGTGGGTGCTGTTAAATCGGCGCTTGAGCAAACCCCACCAGAGTTAGGTGCAGATATTGCCGAAAAAGGCATGGTGCTGACTGGCGGTGGTGCTTTACTTAGAAACTTAGACCGCTTATTAGTTGAAGAAACAGGTTTGCCAGTAATTGTGGCAGATGATCCACTTACTTGTGTTGCGCGTGGCTGTGGGCGTGCACTTGAAGAGATGGATAAGCTGGGTAATGTGTTTGCAACAGAGTAATTGGTATTAAGAGCGTTTGCTCAAGTAAAGTTCGGGCCACTGATGTGGCCCGTTTTGCATAAATCACTTCATTTTGTAACTGAGGCTGTACGCAATGGCGCGTGCTATAGATAGTCAACCACCAGCATTTTTTGTACACGGTCCTAGCCCTATCGCTAGGCTAATTTTTTTCACGGCCGTGTCTTTTGCATTAATGGTGACTGATTCACGCCTCAATTATTTAATAGAAGTGCGCCAAGGGTTGGTGGGTCTGATTCAACCTATACAAGCATTGGCTAATACACCAAGTCAAATTGTACGTAATGTGCAAGAATTTTTTAGCGTTCAGTCTAAACTCGTGACGCATAACAAGCAGTTACAGCAACAGCTATTACAAGATGCTACACAACTTCAAAAATTAAGTAGTTTAGAGTTAGAAAACGCACATTTAAGACAGTTGTTAGGGGCAGCACAAACCTTTACTCAACCCGCCAAAGTAGCTGAAATCTTGCATACTGGACGTGACCCGTTTACTCATAAAGTGATGGTGAATCTTGGTTCGCGTCAAGAGGTGGTGGCTGGTCAAGCCGTTGTCGATGGGCGCGGTGTGATTGGGCAAGTGACACGTGTCTACCCGTATAGCAGTGAAATTACGCTCATTACCGATAAAGATTTAGCGATTCCTGTGCAAGTTGAGCGTAATGGTCTGCGTGCAATTGCTTTTGGTCATGGCCGAGATACCGCCATTGATTTACCTTATTTGCCAGCCAATGTAGACATTAAAAAAGGTGACAAACTTATTACCTCAGGTATTGATGGCATTTATCCATCCGGCCTTGCAGTGGCTGAGGTTGTTAAAATTGAGCGCAATCCAGATTCACCGTTTGCCCATATCGTGAGTGTTCCTTTAGCTGGTATTGAAAATCATAAGCAGGTGTTGCTGATAGGCATTCCAAAAGTTGAACCATCGCTTCTTTCACCACAAGATATGGTCATTAATAAAGCCCATACTAGTGCGCCGCTCACCCCAAGTGCAAAACCAACAAAACCGATTAAACAAAACTTGGAATCCCGTCGTGCAGTTCGTTAAGCGCCAGTATATTTTTATCTCTTTGCTTTTAGCACTGTTGTTGCAATTGTTGCCATGGGCTGGGTTTGGTCTCAAAATCAAGCCAGATTTTATGTTGTTAGTTGTTATCTATTGGCTGTTACGAGCCCCTTATTTTTGTAATATTGGCACCGCATGGTTTATTGGCTTAATCATGGATTTGGTGACGGGCGGGATTTTTGGTCAATTTGGCCTCGCTTATGCAGTCAGTGCATTTTTTGCAGTTCACTATCAACGGCGACTTGCATTGTTTAATGTTTGGCAACAATCGGCGTATGTCTTTGTACTGTTACTATTAGCGCAGTTAGTATTATTTATTCTAAAAATGTTCTCAGGTGGCGTTAATCCGGGGTGGATTTATTTCTTGCCAAGTGTGACAGGTATCTTACTTTGGCAAATATTGATTTACTCCCACATTGGGATTGATGCGCCACCCCACAAAAGCTGACCGATATGGCAATTAGGTCAGAACTTAAAAATTACTCACAAGAGCAATATTACTTTCGTATCCGCTTAGCTGTAGCGGCTATTGTCGTGACTGTATGTTTTGGCATGCTGATTAGTCGATGGGTGTTTTTGCAAATGGCCAAGCATGACCATTATCAAACCTTGGCGGAAAGTAACCGAATTTCCTTGGTGCCTATTGTGCCTAATCGCGGCCTTATTTTAGACAGAAATGGCGAGGTGCTGGCGCATAACTTCTTCGTGTACACTTTAGAAATTACCCCCTCTAAAGTGGATAACGTAGAAGACACTATCAATGAAATTAGTAAATTGTTAGAAGTATCTACGCTGGACCGCAAGCGTTTTAAAAAGCTTAGAGCAGAGAGTCATGCGTTTGAAAGTGTGCCACTGAGAACCCATCTCAATGAAGAAGAAGCGGCGCGTTTTGCGGTCAATCGCTACCGTTTTCCTGGGGTAGAAATTAAATCGCGCTTATTTAGGCATTATCCACAAGGTAAAGTTGGCTCTCATATTGTCGGCTATATTGGCCGTATCAATGATAAAGATTTAGAAGTACTTAAAAAGTCTGAAGACTACGCCAATTACAAAGGTTCAGACCATATTGGTAAAAGTGGTTTGGAGCAGTTTTATGAAAACAAACTGCACGGTAAAACAGGTTTTAGACAAGTAGAAATCAATGCTGATGGCCAAGCGGTTAGGGTGTTATCTAGCACTGCGCCGTTGCCAGGGGATAACCTTGTATTATCCATAGATATCAAATTACAAAAAATTGCAGAAGAGGCGTTTGGCGATAAACGTGGCGCCCTAGTAGCGATTAATCCTGTCAATGGTGAAATATTAAGCTATGTGAGTCAGCCCACGTTTGACCCCAATTTGTTTGTTGATGGCATTGATAGTGAAAATTGGAAGCTACTCAATGAATCGCCTGATAAGCCTTTAATTAATCGTCCGATTCGCGGTATTTATCCACCAGGCTCTACTTTTAAGCCTTTTGTAGCGTTAGCGGGTTTGCAAGCAGGTAAACGGCACCCGCCTATGAGTATTTCAGATCCTGGCTATTTTATGTTGCCAGGCAGTCCGCATCGCTATCGCGATTGGCGCGTGGGTGGGCACGGTATTGTGGATATGAAAAAAGCTATTACCATTTCGTGTGATACCTTCTTTTACGGACTTGCTATGGAGTTGGGGATTAAAAATTTAACCGACTTTGTACGTCACTTTGGTTTTGGTGAACTAACAGGCATAGACCTCAAAGGTGAGTCTGGCGGCTTATTGCCAACACCTGAGTGGAAAGCCAGACGCTTTAAGCAAAAATGGTATCCTGGGGAAACAGTCATTGTTGGGATTGGTCAGGGTTATACCTTGGTGACCCCTATGCAACTTGCCTATGCAACAGCTACATTGGCCAATAGTGGCAAAGCCATACGCCCACATTTTTTATCAGCCTTACAAGAAGTCTCTACTGGGGTGACAAGACCGTTGCCACTGGTAGTGCAAGACAATATTGCTTTAGATGCCAATAATATTGAAGTGGTGAAGCAAGGCATGATAGATGTGACACGTCCTGGCGGAACTGCAGCGGCTGTAGGTGCGGGGGCATCTTATGCAGTTGCGGCAAAAACGGGCACAGCGCAAGTCATCGGTATTAAACAAAATGAAAAATATAATGAGCATAAAATACAAGAGCGACATCGTGATCATGCGCTATTTGTGGCCTATGCCCCTGCGGATAACCCAACGATTGCCCTAGCAGTCATTGTCGAGAATGGCGGGCATGGCGGTTCTGCCGCCGGGCCAATTGCCAGAAAAGTGATGGATTATTATTTATTGGGTAAAGAACCTAAAAAAGAAAAAGAACCCGTCGCTACTGCGCCTGAACAAGTAACCCCTTTACCAGAGGAGGAAGCCCATGATTGAATTGTTTTTTAAAAAAATGGGCAAGCACATCGATGGCTTTTTAATGGGCTGCTTATTAACAGCGATTATCGTTGGTTTGATGGTGTTGTATAGTGCATCTGGTCAAAATATAGACCGCGTGATTGGTCAACTCATTAACTTAAGTGTGGCATGTATGGTGTTATGGGCAACTGCTAATGTTGCGCCTCAGCACATAGAGCGTGTGGCTTTGCCAATTTACGTGTTGGGTTTGGTGTTGTTGTTGGGCGTTGCCTTATTTGGTGAAGTTAGCCACGGGGCAAGGCGTTGGTTACATTTAGGGGTAGCCAAAATTCAACCTTCAGAAATAATGAAAATTGCCGTGCCTATGATGTTAGCTTGGTATTTTGCCAGACGAGAGGCAACACTTCGCGTATCAGATTATCTGGTTGCTAGTGTCTTATTATTTATTCCTGTAGCATTTATTATGAAACAGCCAGATTTGGGCACTGCTTTGATTATTGCTGGCTCAGGCTTTTATGTACTATATTTGGCGGGCTTTGGATGGCGTATTATTTTAGGGATCGCTATTGCGCTTGCAGCAGCAGCGCCAATTTTCTGGAACTTATTACATGATTATCAACGCAGGCGCATTGAAGTATTATTTAATCCCTATGAAGACCCATTAGGTTCTGGTTATCACACCATACAATCCACCATTGCTATTGGCTCAGGCGGCTTGGCAGGTAAGGGTTGGCTAAACGGCACGCAATCGCAATTAGACTTTTTGCCTGAACGCACTACAGATTTTATTTTTGCAGTGTTTTCTGAAGAGTTTGGCCTGCTGGGTAATATTCTATTACTATTATTATTTGCTTTAATTATTGGCAGAGGTTTATTTATTGCTGCTAATGCGCAAAATACCTTCGGTCGTCTGCTTGCTGGCAGTATTACTTTGACGTTTTTTAGCTATGTATTTGTCAATATGGGGATGGTGAGTGGCATATTACCGGTAGTGGGCGTACCGCTTCCTATGATTAGTTATGGTGGCACTTCTTTGGTGACTTTGTTGCTCGGTTTTGGTATTTTGATGAGCATTCACACCCATAAAAAACTGGTTACAACTTAAGGTTTTAACCAAAGGTTTTGTTAGCCCAATCAATAAAATGCATTTAGAGGATTATTGAGTATGCAGCGGATATTTGTCATTTTATTAAGCTTGGTATTGGTTGCTTGTGCTAGTACGCCCATGCCAAAGGGCCCCAATCAAGATGCACCTAATCAAGATGTAAAAGGTGTAGAGCAAACATTACCTCGTAATGAAAAACCAGCGCCTGCAGAAAAGACTTCACCCCCACAAGATTCACCAACCCCAAATAAAGGCGGGTACTACAAAGATGATGGTCCGCAAGAAATACCACCCGCAGACTTAGATAAACTGCCCGATGCCACGCCAACCGATGAACAACCTAATATACGTTATGCAAGGCCATATAAGGCATTGGGTAAAGAGTATTACCCAATGAAAAGCTATACGCCATTTAAGCAAACTGGCATTGCTTCATGGTATGGAAAACGCTTTCATGGCAATAAAACAGCTAGTGGTGAAATTTATGATATGAATAAAATGACAGCCGCTCACACCACTTTACCGATACCAAGTTATGCCAAGGTGACCAATATATCAAATGGAAAATCGGTGATTGTTCGTATCAATGATAGAGGGCCGTTTCATAAAGATAGAGTGTTAGATTTATCTTACGCCGCAGCCTATAAACTTGGTTTTGTTAATAAGGGTTCAACCGCTATTGAAATAGAAGCCATAGACCCCAAACAAGCTGCTAATTACAAACCAAGCGCAATTGCCACAAAACCAAGCGCACAGATTATGAATGCCAGTTACCCAAATGCTGAACCAGTTAGTGGCAAAGCTACTTCTGATATTGCGGGTTACTTTGTACAAGTGGCGGCGTTTAAATCGCAAGAAAGTGCAAACCGCATGCGTGATAAAGTGAAATTGGAGTTATCTTTAAGCGATGATGAAGTGCAGAGCTGGTATAATAACGGGGCTTACAAAGTAAGGGCTGGCCCTTATGCAACGCGAGCAGAAGCTGAAAAGTTAGTGGCAAAAGTCAAACTAACATTGGGTTCAGCCGCCATGATTCTTTACCACGATTAATTTAACCACCTATTTTTATGCGCGCCATTTTCATTTGTTTACTCTTTTTATTACATGTTTCGGCGTTTGCAGAGACTCCCTCTGCACCCAAGCTAGCGGTTAAATCTTATTTGCTGCTAGATTTCAATAGCCAACGCCCAATTGCCGAGCACCTCAGCACCAAGCGCGTTGAGCCTGCATCTCTTACTAAAGTGATGACAGCGTATTTGGCTTTTCAAGCCCTTAAAGCGGGGCAGTTAGAGGCAGACCAAACGTTGCCTGTGAGCAACAAAGCATGGAAAGTAGAAGGCTCAAAAATGTTTATTGAGCCTAATAAACCAGTCACAGTGCATGAATTACTGCACGGCTTAATTATACAATCTGGTAATGACGCTGCCATAGCTTTGGCTGAAGGCATTGCTGGCTCTGAAGAAGACTTTGCTGAGCGCATGAATCAGCAAGCCAGTAAATTGGGTATGCAAGCAACCCATTATATGAATGCCACTGGTTTACCTCATCCACAGCACTATACAACAGCGGCAGATTTAGCTTTATTGGCAAATGCGCTGATTCGTGATTTTCCTGACCAATATAAAACTTTGTATTCCATTAAAGAGTATACCTACAATAAAATTACCCAGCCAAATCGTAACCGTCTGCTCTGGCTAGACCCTTTTGTAGACGGTATGAAAACAGGGCATACCAATACTGCAGGCTATTGTTTAATTGCTTCAGCTAAGCGTGAAGACATGCGTTTAATCTCAGTTGTTTTAGGCGCAAACTCTGAAGCCGCCCGTGCAACTGAAAGCCAAAAATTACTCAACTTTGGCTTTCAGTTTTATGAATCAAAACGTGTTTATGCTGCCAACAAAGCCATTAGTAGTTTTAGAGTTTGGAAAGGCAGTGAAAATAGCCTTGAAGCCAGCGTGCCTGCGGATTTATATTTAAGTATTCCAAAAGGCCAATATACCCAAGTTAAAGCAAAAATTACCAGCCAGCAGCCCTTAATTGCCCCGATTAACCAAGGCCAAAAAATTGGCACCATACAATTTTTGCTCAATGATAAAGTGATTGATGAGCGTGCATTATTAGCGACTAAAGCAGTGCCAGTTGCTGGCTTGTTTGGGCGCATGATTGATAGTATTCGCTTGAAGTTTCAATAGTCTATGGTTGAACAAGAAACACTGATTGAATTTCCATGTCACTTCCCTATTAAAGTAATGGGTTTGCAACATGCTGATTTTCTTAATGAAGTTGTCAACGTTATTCAAACAATATTGCCAGCGTTTGATAGTAGAAATATACAAACACGTGCCAGTGCTACAGGCAAGTATACAAGCCTTACTTGTGAGGTTTATGTCACCTCAAAACCACAGCTTGATAGTATTTATATGGCCTTAACCGCGCACCCTATGGTCAAGGTGGTGCTATAAAGCATTACTATGCACGTGCAAATTAAGCATTTAGGCATCACTGCCTATGAACCAACTTGGCGCGCGATGCAAACGTTTACAGCCAATAGAACAGCTAATACGCCAGATGAAATTTGGGTCACACAACATCCACCTGTGTATACCCTAGGTTTAAACCGAAAAGACATCCGCCTACCACTTAGGCAAGATATAACTGTCATAGAGGTGGATAGAGGTGGAAAAATAACTTACCACGGACTCGGTCAGATAGTCGTTTATGTCTTGGTTGATTTAAAACGGCGAGGATTGCAAGTGCGCCAATTAGTCACAATATTAGAGCAAGCGATTATTCAGTTACTGTCAGCACATGGCATAGAAGCTAGCGCGCGCAGTGATGCACCTGGTGTTTATGTGCAAGATAAAAAAATCGCCTCGCTAGGCCTGCGTCTAAAAAATGGTTGTTGTTATCATGGCTTAAGTTTAAATGTGAATATGGATTTAACCCCTTTTGATGCCATTGACCCATGTGGTTATAAAGGCATGCAAGTGACCCAATTAAAAGATTTAGGGCTAAGTTATACGCTAGAACAAGCCTCAGAACTACTCATACAGCAATTAACAACAGCCATTGAAACAAGTGCTTATGTTAAAATACCAGCATGAATAACCCAATCCAGACGCCACCACGCAAAATTGCTGGGGTAAAAGAAACCAGCGCACAGAAAACCGCGCGTATTCCCATTAAAATTGTTCCCCAACCAGCCATGCGTAAGCCAGAGTGGATACGCATGAAAATGCCTGATTCAGCCCGCTTTCAAGAAATCAAACAAATACTGCGTGACAACAACTTACACACAGTATGTGAAGAAGCCAGTTGCCCCAACATTGGTGAATGCTTTAGTGGCGGCACTGCCACCTTTATGATTTTGGGTGATATTTGCACACGCCGTTGTCCGTTTTGTGATGTGGCGCATGGTAAACCACTACCACCCGATGTCAACGAGCCTGAAAATCTAGCGCGCACCATAGCGCAAATGCGCCTTAATTATGTGGTGATTACCAGTGTCGATAGAGATGACCTTAAAGATGGAGGCGCACAACATTTTGTAGATTGCATTCAAGCTGTAAGGGCGGCATCGCCCAATATTAAAGTAGAGGTGCTAGTGCCCGATTTCAGAGGGCGCTTAGATGTTGCCACTAATATCTTAATGCAAGCCCCGCCAGATGTGATGAACCATAATTTAGAAACCGTGCCAAGACTTTATAAACAAGCGCGCCCGGGGTCTGATTATCAAAATTCACTTAACTTACTTAAAATGTTTGGTGAGGCGCACCCCAACGTACCCACTAAATCAGGCTTAATGTTAGGCTTAGGTGAAACTGATGAAGAAATTTTAGCAGTGATGCGAGATTTGCGTGCACATGGGGTGACCATGCTCACTTTAGGGCAATACCTACAGCCCAGCCAACACCACTTACCAGTATTACGCTTTGTAACGCCTGAGCGCTTTCAATGGTTTGAAGCACAAGCCAACGCCATGGGCTTTAAACACGCTGCCTGTGGGCCGATGGTGCGCAGCAGTTACCACGCAGACCAACAAGCAGGCATTGTTTAGTCACTAAAACTGCATTATGAGTTAATGGCTGGTTTCACAAACCATTAACAATTATTCACATTTGTTGTACAAATACAACAAATGGGGCAAAAACACACAATCACGCATAACTTTACTTGCCGTACCGCTAATCACTTTGGCATACTAACTCTACCTTTCCGTAAGGGGAGTTCGCGAACTCTGTTGTGGAGTTGGCTATACATAACCAGTAATGGCTGTGTATAAACAATAAAGCAGCAGCTATATTAAAACGCATTAGGAGATTTATATGAACAAGAAATTAGGCTTAGCAGTAGCATCAGCTTTATTAGCTGCAGCTTCAACTGCAAACGCAGGTATCACAATCCCAGCTGGTGATTGGACTGTAGACATCGGTGGTAATGTTAACTCATACTACACAAACACACGTTATGACGGAGTTTTAGATAAAAACATTGATGGAGTTCCTGGTTCAGACAACTCAAACTCAATTAGCACAGGTTTGTTACCAGCCGCTTTAGGCATTGGCGCTAAATCACGTCAGGGTGATTTAGATGTAGCATTCCAATTTACATTCTTCACTGGTACAGACTCTACACAAGGTGCTGGTACAGCAAACGTGTTTGGTGCTAACGGCGCGCAAGGTAACAGCTTAAACATTCGTCAAGCATTCATGACTTTTGGTGATGCTTCATGGGGTACTATCAAAATGGGTCGTGATTTAGGCCTATTTGGTTCAGACGCTATCTTGTCAGACATGACATTGTTAGGCGTAGGTACTGGTGGTGGCGGTGCTGGTAACTCAACATTGGGTCGTATCGGTTCTGGTTACCTCTATGCTGACTGGGTTGGTCAAATTCAATACTCTTCACCAAACTGGAACGGCTTTAGCTTTGCAGTAGCTGCACGTCAACCATGGGGTAACTCAAATGGTAGCGACTTAGGCTTTGATGGTAAAGTAGGTTACGAGTGGGCTGGTGACTACGCTGGTAAAGTTTGGGCAGGTTTTATTACTCAAAAAACTCAAACTATCGAAGGTAACACTGTAGGTGGTGTATTTACTCCAAATGCAGCTGCAAATAATGCTTTAGACGAAACTGCCCGCGCTTGGGAAATTGGTGCTAAGGCTTCAGTTGCTGGTTTTGGTTTAGTTGGTTACTACTATGATGGTAAAGGCTTAGGTGATGCCAACGTTTTAGGCGCAAATGTTTTACCTAACTCATTCTCTAATCTTCCAACAACAGGTCTTGGTATTAACAGCAATGACCAAGATGTAGATGGTGGTTATGTGCAAGCAACATACACGATCCCTGGTGTAGGTACTAAATTAGGTGCCTCATGGGGTCGTTCAAACGTTGATGGTAATAACGGCGCGGCTGATTTCCAAAACGAATCATGGATTATCGGTGCTTATCATCCTTTAACCAAGAGCTTAAACATCGTAGCTGAGTACACAGATACTGATTACGAAAACATTGGTAATGTTCGCAATTCAGCTGCAACACCGTCTGATGCTGGTGCAAAAACTATCGCTCTTGGCGCTATCATGTTCTTCTAAGATTATTTGAAAAAATAAACTTAGTTTAGCTTGAATAAAACGGCACCCTAGGGTGCCGTTTTTATTTAATAATTGTTTTAAAAAGGCAAACCATGAAACAAATTTTAGTTATTAGTGCCCTGTTTTTATCTGCTTGCAGTAGTTTAATGAACGGTGAAAAAGCCTTACAACCAGTTCAAGTGCTTGATGCTAAACAACAGCTGATGTATACCACTTGCAGTGGTGCCGTGGAAGATTGGGGTAGTTGCAGTAGAAAAGCCAATAAAACATGTGCCAACGGTTATGAAAATGTAAAGACCAAAGAAACCCCAGTGGGTGGAAAGCGTGAATTGACGTTTAGGTGTAAGTAACTTAGGTTATCAATATTGCGATTGTCAGTTTGAAGCAAGTTTGGAGTGACTCTTTGAGCCTGTAAAATTACCTCGGTAATAGTACCCTTATTCTTCAATACCCAATTCTTGAATTTTACGCGTGAGCGTGTTTCTGCCCATACCTAGTTGAATGGACGCCTCAATGCGTCTTCCACCTGTATGTTGTAGTGCTTTGGTAATTAAAATACGCTCAAATTCTTTGGTGCGGGTATCAAGTACTTCTTGCTCGCCACGGTTAAGTGCATCCATCACTTCAAGAGCTAAGGCTTCTTGCCATGAGTTGCCACCAATAGGTTTAGCAGGGTCGTCTTTAAGCTCTGGTGGTAAATCTACCACATCAATATTTTGTCCAGGTGCCATCACTGTGAGCCAATGGCATACGTTTTCAAGTTGCCTAACATTACCGCTCCAACTAAGTGATGATAAATATTTGAGTGCGGCGGCAGAGGGTTGTTTTGTTTCTACGCCTAACTCCTGTGCGCTGTGTTGTAAAAAGTGTTTTACTAACAGTGGAATATCTTCTCTTCGCTCGCGCAAGGCAGGTAAGCGCAAGCGAATCACATTTAAACGATGGAATAAATCTTCTCTAAACAGCCCGTGTTTAACACGCTCTTCTAAATCTTGGTGGGTTGCCGCAATAATGCGCACATTAACTTTGACGGGTTGGTGACCCCCTACGCGATAAAACTGTCCATCACTAAGTACCCTGAGCAAACGTGTTTGCAAGTCAGAGGGCATATCACCAATTTCATCGAGAAATAAGGTGCCTCCATCAGCCTGCTCAAAACGTCCACGTCTTGCGGCTTGTGCGCCAGTAAATGCACCACGTTCATGACCAAATAGTTCTGACTCTAACAAATCTTTAGGAATTGCAGCCGTATTTAAGGCAATAAATGGTTTATCTGCGCGTGGGCTATGTCTATGCAGTGCACTTGCAACCAATTCTTTACCTGTACCAGACTCGCCATTAATTAACACGGTGGAATGTGAGCGACTGAGCCGACCAATCGCCCTGAACACTTCTTGCATGGCAGGTGCTTGACCAATAATTTCAGGTGTCTCAGTAATGGTATCAGAAACCTCAGTAGCTTGGCGCATGCTTTCATCGACGGCACGACGAATCACTTCAATGGCTTGGTCAACATCAAATGGTTTTGCAAGGTATTCAAATGCACCACCTTGAAATGCGGCTACCGCACTTTCAAGGTCTGAATAAGCCGTCATAATGATGACAGGAATCTCTGGATGTTGCTGTTTCATTTCAGCAAGAAAGTCTAAGCCTGAACCGTTTGGCATGCGAATATCACTGACCACTACTTGTGGCAATTCACGCTCTAGCGCGTGTAAGGCCTCAGCAACAGATGAAAACGTTTTAAAGTCCATATCTGTGCGAGCAAGAGCTTTTTCAAATACCCAGCGAATTGATTTATCGTCGTCTAAAATCCAAATTGGTTTCATAATCATTACCTAAACTATTAACTTTTTATTGTTTGATTACCGCTTGCTTAAGAGCGGTGCTTTCAATGGGCAGTAAAATGGTAAAACAAGTTTTTCCGGGTTCACTATCACATTCAATCATGCCATGGTGTTGTGTGATAAAAGTTTGTGCTAAGGTTAAACCAAGGCCAGAACCTCCCTCACGTCCCGATACTAAGGGATAAAAAATTCGATCACGGATCTCTTGTGGAATTCCGGGTCCGTTATCAATAATTTCTAACTTAATCGCGACACGATAACGTCTTTTAGCTAGCGTGACTTGACGCTCAGCGCGCGTTCTAAAAATAATTGTATTAGGGGCCTTTTTACTATGACGGCTTTGACTCTGCATAGCTTGAGAGGCATTACGTGCAATATTGAGCACGACTTGAATCAGTTTTTCTCTATCACCAATCAACTCAGGCAGGCTGGTATCATAATCACGCGTCACAATAATATCTTTTGAGCATTCGGCTAATAATAGACTACGCACGCGTTCTAGTACTTCATGAATATTGGTGGGTTCATATTTTGGCGCTCTATGAGGCACCAACAATCTATCCATCAGTAATTGTAGCCTATCAGCTTCTTTAATGATGACTTGTGTGTATTCTCTCAAGCTTGGCTGAGGAAGTTCATGCTCAAGCAATTGTGCTGCCCCACGCAGGCCGCCAAGCGGGTTACGAATTTCATGTGCTAAGTTTCGTAATAGTTCTGCATTGGCCTGCTGCTGAATCAACATACGCTCTTCTCTTGCAATGCGAAGTTGTTGATCCATTTGCTGAAACTCAAGTAGCAAACATGCTGGGCTAATGTCTACAGGGGTAACAGTGCATGTGACCGCAATTGCATTTTTCTTTTGCGTTGAAATAATAAATTCGTGTTCACGATAAGGGCTACGATAGGTAATCGCATTATCAACAGCAGCATGCAAAATCTCGCAATCTGGAAACACTTGCGAGATAGTTTGCCCAGTAATCTGTTTTGCACTTAAGGCAAAAAGAATTTCAGCACCTGGGTTAGCGTAAATAATATGGCGTTTTGCGTCTAATAACATGACGGCAGTGGCTAAATGTTCTAGCCCTGCATAATTTGATGGCACCATAACGGTGCTTTTTTGCTTTAAATTCTCCATGGACTAAGTATAAGCAAAACCTAGACCATCATGCACACTAATTGGGATTAATTATTAGCATCAAGCTCTTTTTGTAATAATTCTATATTTCTTTCATGAGCTTCTACGTCTTCTTCTAGCTTTTTAACTTTTTCATCGTACTTGGCCATATTTCTAAACCTTTTACCATTAGCTCCTGTAACCATCTCAGGGTTGGATTTGCCGTCTTCTAAAGCCTTCTTAGCCTCATCTAGCGCCTTTCGCTCGTTTGACAGTTCTTCAGAAAGTATCGTTTTACGCTTATCGTCGCGGCTATTTTGTGTTTGGCTATCCACTTTTGGAAAGCTTGCTGGCGTAGGTGATTTTGCAGCACTACTAGGTTTGTTTGCAAAGTCTCCGTTGCTGGCAGGTCTGCTTGGTGCAGGGGGATCGAGATTCAGTTTCTTCGCACCTTTTAGGGGCACGTTTGAATATGTGATATGCCCATTTTCATCAACGCGCTTGTAAATTTCTGCGTGCACCAAAAATGAACTGGTACAGAGCACTGAGAGCGCGAGCATCGAAATCAATAATTTATATGCTGGTATTTTCATAACATGAAGTGTAGTTTAGAAAGCTTTAACTAGCAACGTTCAATTTCCTTGATTCGTTGACTAAAGCTTATGACAATAAAAAAGGCGGGTTACCCCGCCTCTTAACAACTACTGTGATTAGCAGCTGTAGTACAAACCAAACTCTAATGGGTGTGGTGTCATACGTAATTGTTGAACTTCTTGCATTTTTAGTTCAATGTAAGAGTTGATAAAATCATCAGAGAACACACCACCACGGGTTAAGAACTCGCGGTCTTTGTCCAAGTATTCTAATGCTTGATCCAAGCTAGAACATACAGTTGGAATTAAAGCATCTTCTTCAGGTGGCAAGTGGTATAAGTCTTTAGTCGCTGGTTCACCTGGGTGAATCTTGTTTTGTACGCCATCTAAACCAGCCATCATCAAGGCTGTAAATGCCAAGTATGGGTTAGCAGTTGGGTCTGGGAAGCGCGCTTCGATACGACGTGCTTTATCGCCATGTACGAAAGGAACACGGATAGAAGCAGAACGGTTTTTAGCTGAGTAAGCCAATTTCACTGGCGCTTCAAAGCCTGGCACCAAGCGTTTATATGAGTTGGTAGATGGGTTTGTAATTGCGTTTAAAGCACGTGCATGTTTGATGATGCCGCCGATGTAGTATAAAGCGAAATCGCTCAAGCCAGCATAGCCGTTACCTGCGAACAAGTTTTTGCCATCTTTCCAAATAGATTGGTGTACGTGCATACCTGAACCGTTGTCACCTACCATTGGTTTTGGCATAAATGTCGCTGTTTTACCATATGCGTGAGCAGTATTTAATACAACATATTTCAATACTTGAGTCCAGTCAGCACGACGTACTAAGGTATTGAATTTAGTGCCAATTTCACATTGACCAGCGTTTGCAACTTCATGATGGTGTACTTCGACAGGAATACCAAGCTCTTCTAGTGTCATGACCATTGCAGAACGGATGTCTTGGAAAGAATCGACAGGTGGTACTGGGAAGTAACCGCCTTTAACCGCTGGACGGTGGCCAGTATTGCCACCTTCAAATACATCACCAGATGCCCATGCACCTTCTTCAGAATTAATCTTTACAGAACAGCCTTGCATGCCAGCTTGCCATTGAATAGAGTCGAAAATGAAAAACTCTGGTTCTGGTCCAAAGTAAGCAGTATCACCAATGCCGCTAGATTTTAAATAGGCCTCGCCGCGTTTAGCAATTGAGCGTGGGTCACGGTCATATCCCTTGCCGTCTGTAGGATCAACTACATCGCAAGTTAACACGAGCGTAGGTTCGTCAAAGAATGGGTCAATAAAAGCAGTGTCGGCATCAGGCATTAATTGCATGTCTGAAGCGTTGATGCCTTTCCAGCCAGCAATAGAAGAACCGTCAAAAGCATGACCTTCTGTGAATTTATCTTCATTAAAGTGTGAAATTGGCACAGAAACGTGTTGTTCTTTACCTTTAGTATCTGTAAAGCGGAAATCAACAAACTTGATGTCGTTGTCTTTCACCATTTTAATTACGTCAGCTACTGACATTTGGTTCTCCTAAAGTACGAATTTAAAAAATAAAGCGGTTAATGTAGGTAAAATAGCTCGATATTCTAACTTTTTATCAAAAGCATGAACTATGCCAGTGCTTTTTTGAAAAAATAGTATTTTTACACAGATACTTACAAAAGAGAAATGAAAATATTGCACCAATAATGTGCATATACGAAAATTTATGCACCAATAGTGTGAATTTTGATGGAGTGTGCTAAAGGCGTATACTTTATGAATTATTTAATGAAAAGAGAAGATGATGGAAGCAATTGGTCAATTGCTGGACAAAGCCAGCACACGTGCAGCAGCTAAAAATTTACCTTACGCAGGGGAATTAACGCCCAGAGAAGCATTTGATTTGCTTCAGCAAGATCCTTCTGCGGTATTGGTAGATGTTAGAAGCAGAGCAGAACTCGAATTGGTTGGGCATGTGCCGAGTGCTTCGCACATAGAATGGGCATTTTATCCCGGAATGTTGCCAAACAATGCATTTAAAGAACAACTTGAACAGTCGGTTGATAAAAATCTAACCGTAGTGTTTATGTGTAGAACTGGTGGTAGAAGCCATAATGCAGCATTAGTGGCTAAGCAGCTAGGTTACGAAAAAGTGTACAACATGCTAGAAGGTTTTGAGGGAGAGTCAAACAGTTTGCATCAGCGCACTTTAATTAACGGCTGGAAACATGCTGGCTTGCCATGGCGTAACTAGGGAAATTCCGCGTTTATGACTGACAAATATGCGGTGCTAGGAAACCCCATAGCACATAGCAAATCACCTGTGATTCATCATGCCTTTGCAGCACAAACAGCCCAAGACATAAAGTATGAGAAAGTTTTGGCACCGCTAGATGCTTTTAAATCAACGGTTGAAGCATTAATTGCACGAGGTTTTAAAGGGGCTAATGTCACAGTGCCATTTAAAGCAGAGGCGTTTGCTTTAGCTGATAAATTGACCGCACGTGCGCAAGATGCGGGCGCAGTAAACACGCTATTATTTAGCGACGATGGCATCATTGGAGATAATACGGATGGTGTAGGTTTGGTGCGTGACATTGAGCATAATTTAGGTGTTTCAATCGCAGGTAAGCGGGTATTACTAATCGGCGCAGGTGGTGCGGCAGATGGTGTGCTGTACCCTATATTGGCGCAAAGACCTTCATTATTAGTGATTGCCAATCGTAGTATGGATAAAGCACTAAAAATGGTAGAAAAAGTAGAAACGCGCGGTGATTTTTTGCTCGTGTCAGTCAATGCACATGCGTTTGATGAACTAACAGGTCAATCATTTGATATTGTGATTAATGCTACTTCAACAGGTATTTCAGACACACAATTGCCATTACCAGATGGTTTGTTTGCGCCGAATGCGCTGGCCTACGATATGATGTATGGCAAAGAAACACCTTTTATTTGCTATGCAAAAGCACAAGGGGCAGGCAAGGTGGTTGGCGGCTTAGGCATGCTGATAGAACAGGCGGCAGAAGCGTTTTATCTTTGGCGTGGCGTGCGCCCGAATACAGCGCCAGTGATTGAATCGTTTGAACATCATTCATAGAAATTATGCGCATTAAACAAATTATTCTGCGCAGTTTGCTCGCGTTCGTATTGCTAGTATTTTTATACCAACTTTGGATATTTCTTCACATCTGTTGGTGGATAAAATTCAATCCAAACTCCAGTGCTTTTATGGAGGATAATTTGGAGCGCCTTCAAGAACAAAACCCTGATGCAGAGCTACGCTATCAATGGGTAGATTATGACAAGATTTCAAACAACCTTAAGCGAGCAGTAGTCGCCTCAGAAGATGCAAAGTTTGTTGACCATGAAGGTTTTGATTGGGAAGGCATTGAAAAAGCCTACGAAAAAAACCTTAAAAAAGGCAAAATCAAAGCGGGTGGATCAACCATTAGTCAGCAGTTGGCTAAGAATTTATTTTTATCAGGCAAGCGAAGTTATGTGCGCAAAGGGCAAGAAGCCATAATTACCTTAATGCTTGAAAACATACTTAGCAAACGACGCATTTTAGAAATTTATTTAAATGTGATTGAGTGGGGCAATGGTGTGTTTGGTGCTGAAGCCGCAGCTAGACATTATTACAAAAGCAGTGCGGGCAACCTTTCAAGTGCGCAAGCCGCCAAGTTGGCCGCTATGATTCCTAACCCAAAATATTATGATAAACACCGTAATGCGCGAGGATTGTTAAGAAAAACTAATATTATTCAATCCAGAATGCGATTCTCAGAACTTCCATAATGCGTTGGAAAAT
>CAYXGE010000026.1:13923-22379 GCA_964464435.1 uncultured Methylophilaceae bacterium | reverse complement strand
ACAAACAAAGCTACATTAGTTGCTGAATTGGCAAGATTACCTGCGACGCCATAACCACCAACGGTTAAGTTTCCTGATATATGAAATGTGAGAGGCTGTGTAGCATTACTCACCGTAATGTTTTCGTTCACGGCCATATTGCCCGTAATTGTGATGGTGACCGCCTGCGCAGAATTATCGATATTAATTGAGTGCCCAGCGTTATTGAGCCCAAACGCACAGGTATAGATACCATTAGAGCCACTACATCCTGGTGGCAATGGTGCAAAAAATGTCCCTGGGAAGCTGTACGCAGCCATGGCAATATGACTGCTAATTAATAGCAAAATAGCTAATGCATATTTAGCAGCATTATGTATATTAAATTTACCCATCATGATAGGTATTATGCCGCTACTCAAAAGCAGTCATTTTGCAGAATAGAAGCCGTTTTAAAGGCTAATTAACGCTATCAAGCAGACATCTGAACTATCCACATTGATAGGGCGTTGCCGCATCTGTACCCCTACATTTGCTAAGCGTCACCTGAATTTGTCGCTCTGCATAAGTAGTCGAGCCAGCTGAACCAAAAGTAGCAGTCGCGGTGATGTCATACATGGCGATAGTATGGTCTGACCCTTGTTCAAAGTAATCTACACTTCGCGTACATGTCACTGTCACCGAAAATCCATCTAAGCTAAAATTGCTAGGGCTTGCAGGACAATTTGCCAAATTGGCAGTACCAGGCGCAAGCACTTGAAATGCCGCCCACTCCACCCCAGCGCGCGCCATTTGGTAAGCTCTTGCACCTTGCACATCTTGCGTACTGCCCGCATTCTGCAAGCTGGTGACATTCAATGCATAGGCACCTAAGGCGGCTAAAATTACCAATAAAAAAATTGCCGCAGGCAGTAAAAATCCTCTTTGTAAGGTATTCATTTTTAATAGCTTAGTCATGGCGAATTAATCACATTCACTTGATGCATTAATGCAACATTGGCAGACGCTTGGTTAAAGCCAAGGTAAATCGTCACAATACCGCTACGTTGTAACACACCAGCAACATAGTTGATTTGGCAAGCGCTTAGGTTGTTGGCAAGTTGCCTACCTGTCGCCAAGGCGTTTAAGGCTGTGATACTTGCGGGTTGTGTGGCTTGAATGGCATATCCGCTATACATGACCAAGGTACGATTTGTCATATCGCAAGCATAGCTGGTAGGGGAATTAACGATATAAAATCTACTTGATGGTGAGGCTTGCGGAAAATTACCCCCAGTAAAACTTAATGTCGTCAATGTCCCTGTGGTATTGAGCGCACGAATGTTGCTGCCCTCATAAACATCTGAACCAGGAATACCTAAATTGTAAATCACTAACTTATCGCCAGACGCCACTGCCACACTGGGGCCTAATACATCAAAGGTATCGCTACTCAGTGAAAAATCTAGCGGATTATCAGTCACCGATGTGCCGACTTCAGCTCTATATCTGCCTGCGGCTTTGACAGGCACAAATTCAATAAAACTATCCGCACCGTTCATCGTTGTTCGCACACTATTGGGCAGCGCGTTGCGAATATCACGACCCATACGGCGTTGTGCAGAGTCTGCTCTATCGCTCAAAGCTGCGTGCGCTTCCATGTCAAAGTAGGCTTGCGTTGGGTTGCGAATAAACAAGGTAGCACCAGCTGCAAGTATGGCAGTCACTGTAATCACTACCACCAGTTCTACCAAGGTAAAACCGCATTGGGTATGCGTTTGATTAAAGGTTGGGCGCATATCTAAATCGATATCCAGTAAGTGTAACTTGGGTATTGGCTGGACCTGTCACGCGCACTGTAATTTGTAGCACAGCATCGCTAGCAAAGCTTGCATATGGCGCAATACCACCCGCACGTGTAATGGCAACATTTGCACTGTAGCCTGTTAACCCTGCCAATGGCGTGTTATCTCCGGGGCTACATATGCCTGTGCAACCACCACCTGGCATACTAAAACCACCATAATCAGCTACGTTATCAAATGGGTCTGTATTGCTATAACGGCTTTCAGTTGCTGGTGTTGGGCTGGTTAATGCGGCACCACCTTTGTCTTGAGAAACGGTACAACCCGCAGTTGAGGTTGCTGTGGATACATTCGCATCATCAGGGTCACAAAAGGTAAAAGGTTGCTGTGCTATTTCTTGCAGCAAAGACTCAGCAATAGCCAACGCTTGTTTGCGAATGAGCGGATCGGCACTGCCCTTGTTTGCCACTTCTAGCACTTTTAAAACCCCTGCAATGGCGACACTAACAATGACAATAAACACCACCAACTCAACTAGGGTGACACCGAGTTGATTGTTAGCGATAGAAGCAGAGCGCAACCAAGGAGCAAAACATTTTTTATCGGACATAGCCAGTTTCTGCTTCTATGGTAATCGTTCTGGCAGTTTCGCCTGTTGCCACGTTATTTTGCACCGTAATGGTGGCATTAGCATTAGGCACAGGTCTGCCTAAACCATCAAATCCAATCGGGTTAGTGGAGATTGTAAGCGTAGCCGCACTCGCTAGTGTCTTGCTATAAGCCGACTGCGTTGCTGGGTCTATCACTGCGCTACTACAGTTGGTGGTGTAACCTAAACATAGCACACGCGTTGCCGTGTTTAAATTAACATACACCACCCTGCGCTGCGCAATGGCTGTTTTTTGCGCATAACGAACCGCGGCAAGCAAAGTGCCATGCGACCCTCTTACATTAAATGCATCTGCGCCAATAAACCTTGGGCCTGCCACAGCTGCCAATACGCCGATAATGACGATGACAGCAACTAACTCAACCAGTGTAAACCCACGTTCATGTGGCATATACAAACGCTAACTCAACCTGCGCTTAGCAACCAGATGTAGTCACTTGAACTCTTCCTGCGTTTGCAGCAGTCGTAGTACCATCATCATAGGTTAAAAAGCAGTTAGTGACCGTAGTGGTAAAGTCGTAACGCACAACACCAGCTGCAGGAGTTCCAGCTGTAAAGCCATCGGTAGATTGCAAAGCACTAGCAATACCTGTTGCGGTAGGAATCCCTGTGCCAGCAGTCACTGCTACAGATGTACCATCCACCATACTCACTGTTGTCCCTGTGCCACCAGCTGCAAAATAACGTGCTTGTACTACACCGACTGCAGAACGCATACCACCAGCAAGGCCATTGATTGAAGCTGCACGTGCTTGATTTGAGACATTAATAAATCTAGGCAATGCAGTTGCCGCTAAAATACCTAACACCACAATCACCACCACTAATTCCACTAAAGTAAAACCTGCTTGTTGCTTTTTCATTTTATAACTCCTTTAATTAATAATAATTTCAAACACTTATGATAAAACTAACTTCTAAAAATTTTTAAAACTTAACGCTTGATTAGCAACCCGTGGTAGTAATGTTGCTAATAATAGGGGCGGCATTGGCCACGGGTTCTGTATAGGTAAACGAGCAGTTGGCGGGCGACATGCCACCCAGTACTTGAAACGTAGCCACAGTGCCAGTTTCTGTGTAGTCGTAGCCTTCTGCCTGCAATTGCGCTTGTGATGGTGTAAACACCGTGGTTAAACCTGCTGCAGTGAGTAATCCAGCCGTGCCAAAAGAGGTCACATCTGGGTAGGCATTAATCACATTGATAACCCCAGATTCTGTGCATAAGGTAGTCACGTTATTGGCAGTAATGCTTGTGCCAGGGCAATTTGAACTATCTGCTACACCGTTTCTTGCTAGCAAAGTGGCATGTACCAAGGCCGTTGCTGCTGCAACACTACCTCTGGCAGCATTTAACTTAGCGATACGAGCATCGCGTTGCAGGCTAGTAAACCTTGGTAAGGCCACCGCTGCTAATGTAGCTAAAATCACAATCACCACAATCAGCTCAATTAAAGTAAAACCATGTTGTTTTTTCATCTTTACTACTCCTAAAAAAATCTTCTCATTTGTTGTTACATATGTTGCTTTTCACTAAATCAAACCTGCCTAACATGCCAATGCCAGCTTCATGCTTTCCAGCAACCATCTCAAGCCGATAACCTATTTGTTCATGACCCTTTAACACATGCACTAAACAGTGTGTTTTTAGGTTAAAAAACCAAGCATTTTTTAAATCGTTTGGTGAATAATTAAACTCACCCACATACCCCTGTAACGGCTCACTTAACAAACGTACAGGATTAACCCCAACTAAATCACTTGGTGCTAATGCATTTGGCGAAACATGATGCGCCACCCATATTTCAATGAGCTTGGCACGAATCTCATTTACCTGCGCGGCATGCGTGGCATACCAAATTTCATGGCGTAAACTGCTAAATTCATAGGTCACAATGATTGATGCAATCATTAAAATTGCAGCCATGCACCAGCGCACCCAATTCAACATTTACCCTCTACACTTTACTAATTTGCATGTAAGGCAACTTTGCCTAAATCCCAAATTGGTAAGAAAATTCCTAAAGCCAAAATCAGTACCAGTACCCCTAAAAACACAATTAATATGGGTTCAATCTGTGCCCCTAAATTCTTAATTTCGTATTCCACGTCACGTTGATACATATCGGCAATTTCTTGCATTAAGTCATCTAGTGCGCCTGACTCTTCACCAACGGCTATCATTTGCAACACAATGGGGTTAAACACGCCACTATTATTTGCAGTGCGTAAAATGGTTTCACCGCGCTCTACCCCAATACGCATATCGTCCACTTTTCGTGCTATAAAATCGTTATCGACCGTTTGTGCCACTAAATTAAGGCCTTGTGTAATTGGCACACCACTTTTTCCTGATAAAGCAAAGCTTCTGGCAAATCTTGCCATGGTGGCTTTATGAATAATTTTTCCTGCAATGGGGATATTGAGTTTAAATTTATCCCATTTATATCGGCCTTCTGTGAGCGAAATGAAGTATCTAAAACCAAAAACCAAAGCCAATACAAGCAACAAAAGCAATGGCCAATAGGTCAACATAAAGTTAGAAAAACCCACCAGAATGCGCGTTAACAGTGGTAACTCAGCGTGCATGCTTTCAAACACTTTAGCAAAGGCAGGAATGACAAAAATATTGATAATGACAATGGCAACCGCCATTGCGATGATGACAAAAGTCGGATAGCGTAATGCGGCTTTAATTTGGTCGCGCATAAAACGCTCAAATTCTAAATGATCAAACAAACTTAAAAATACGCGGTCTAGCATGCCTGTGGTTTCGCCCACGCGCACCATATTGACATAAAAGTTGTTAAAAACTTTAGGGTGCTGCCGCAGTGCTACTGAAAGCTCTCGCCCGCCATCTAGACTACTTCTTAGCTCACCTACCACAGCCGCCAGAGCTTTATTTTTTGTAGACGCCTGCAAACCTGAAAGTGCATTCATAATGGGTATACCTGCCTTGAGCAAGGTATACATTTGGCGACTAAATAACATGACGTCTAGTGATGAAATTTTTTCTTCAAACCACGAGGCTGTGTCAAAAGAAAGCTGGCTCGTGTTTGCCGCAGCCACGATTTCAATTGGCGTAATATTTTGGCTAAATAACTGCGAAGCGATAGCAGAGGCATCAGCACTCTCAAGTGCACCTTGCACCAAAGCTCCCGCAGCGTTTCTTCCTTTGTAGTTAAATAGTGGCATATTTAGGTGAGCAATTAATCTTCAAACTCGTTTGAAATGCGCATGGCTTCTGAAATGCTGGTTTTTTTTGCAATAGCTAATTGCACTGCTTGCGCGCGCAAGGTATTTCCCGCCAATTTTTCTCGTGCGTACTGAATAAATTGATTAGTGTCTTGGTGGTTAGCAGCTTCAACCAACTGATTGTTCATTTCTAGCAACTCATATACGCCGATTCGACCTTGATACCCAGTGCCATTACAATGGGTACAACCTCGTCCTTTGGCGAATTGAAATGCATTTACTTGATTGCCAAGTTCATGCTCTAACCAAGCTTGCTCACTAGCACTAGGCGTATGCATCTCAATACAGCTTTCACATACCACACGCACTAAACGTTGCGCTAACACCCCTAGCAAGGACATGGCCACCATAAATCTGGGCGCGCCCATATCAATCAAACGCACTGGCGCTGTTGCTGCATCATTGGTATGTAGTGTTGATAATACTAGGTGACCCGTCATGGCTGCACGCATACCAATTTGCGCGGTTTCTTGGTCACGCATCTCACCCACTAAGATAATGTCTGGGTCTTGACGTAAGGTTGAACGTAGTACGCGTGAGAAATCGAGCTCAATTTTTTCATTCACCTGCACTTGGTTGATTCCTGCCAAGCGGTATTCAACTGGGTCTTCAACAGTAATAATTTTATTGGCTTCAGAGTTAAGCTCATTGAGGGCAGCATACAAAGTGGTGGTTTTACCACTGCCTGTTGGCCCAGTGACCAATACCATACCGTTGGGGCGTTTTATCAGTTTACGAAAGCTTGCCAACATGTCAGCGGGCATGCCCAATTTTTCGAGTGAGAAACTACTGCTGTTTTGAATGAGTAAACGCATCACCACAGACTCACCATACTGCGTTGGCATGGTTGAAATACGCACATCCACGGGTAATTGCTTAACCTTAATGGCAAAGCGACCATCTTGCGGTAGGCGTTTTTCAGAAATATCCAAGCCAGACATCAGTTTTAATCTCAGCACCAGCGCCGTGGTAATTTTTAATTCTGCTTGCGTTTGCAAATGCATCACGCCATCAATCCGAAATCGGATATGTAACTTGTGCTCTTGAGGTTCAATATGTATGTCAGAGGCCTTAACCTGCACAGCATCATCAAAAATAGTTTGCAATAACTTAACTACGGGTGCTTCTTCAGCACTGGGGCTAGTGCCAAAACTTGCAAAATCTAGCGCACTATCACCTAAATCTTGCCCTAACTCGTGCGCAAGGGTTGAAATCGCTTCGGTATGTCGGTAAGTTCTATCAATCACCTGCAATAAAGAACCTTCTTGCACTACCGCAAGCTCAATATCACGTTGCAAAATACGCACAATTTCATCGTAGGCAAATAGATCCGTGGGGTCTACCATACCTACCAAATATGCTGCACCCCTATCTTCTAACACCACCGCTCTAAATCGGCGCGCTTGCGCTTCAGGTAATCTTTGAATCACTTCTGCACGAATGCTAAATTGTGTGAGGTCGATAAATGCCACTTTGAGTTGACGTGCCAATGCCTCTGAAATTTGCTTTTCAGTAACATAACCACTTTCAACAAAGATACGGCCTAATTTTCTACCAGAGCGCTTTTGCTCTTCAAGCGCCGCGGTCAACTGGTCTGCCGACAACAAATCTTGCTGTACTAAAATTTCACCTAGACGTATTTTCTCCGGGCGAGCCATACTAACCCCACAATGATTAATCTTGGTTTATCATAGCGCCCATTGTCTATAATCAATTTAAAGAACAAACGTACAAACATGTTTGATATTGTGCTTTTTGAACCTGAAATTCCGCCCAACACGGGCAATATTATTCGCTTGTGTGCCAATACTGGTGCGCAATTACATTTGGTAAAACCATTAGGGTTTAGTTTAGAAGACAAGCAATTAAAACGTGCTGGCTTGGATTATCATGAATATGCCAATTTAACCGTCCATGACGATTGGCAGGCTTGTAAATCAGCGTTTACAGGGCGTAGGCTATTTGCCTTAACCACCAAAGGCAGCACTCGCCATACGGATATTCAATTTGAAGCAGGTGATGTATTTGTATTTGGCCCAGAAACTCGCGGCCTGCCCGAACATATTCGTAATGAATTTAGCCCCGAGCATCGCGTGCGTTTACCCATGTTGCCCGACAGTCGCAGTTTAAATCTTTCTAATAGTGCCGCCATTTTATTGTATGAAGCATGGCGCCAAATTGACTTTGTTGGGGGTCAATGATGTCAGGCCAGTTAAATTATGATATTTTAATGCCGAAAATAAAATATATGGATTTAATCAGGTCATAACATTGTGTTAACAGATATTATATTTGCGCTCTTTATCTTGGCAATTGTGCTTGGTTATTTATGGTACGTAAAAAAAGAGCATGAAAAACAATCTCAACTAGCGCCTATAAAACCGTTTAATGTTCTTGTTAACAAATCACAAGATATTGAAAAAAATAGGCTTTTTAGTAATGGTGCTAATCAACTTAATCAAGCCACTGAAAAATCCATTAATAAAAATGAACCTCCACCATATCGTTGCGTAGTTATAAAGACTGGCACGCAAACTTGTGAGCAAGTACGTGCCCTTGGCAGCAAACCCATTTTACTGAGCGAGGCGCCATTACTGCCGCTCACAGGATGTAATGTGAGAAAGTGTCAGTGTAAGTTTACCCGTCACGATGACCGCCGCATGACCGATAGACGTACCTTTTTTGGCGCGGCAAAAGAGATTATTGAAAATCATAGCAATAAAAGACAACGACCTGATCGTCGTCATAGACCGCATGTCTATTAGAAAAAA
>CAYXGE010000026.1:4497-13823 GCA_964464435.1 uncultured Methylophilaceae bacterium | reverse complement strand
GTAAAAAATTGTGGTCATGTTTAAACGACTTCTGGTTTTTGCTCTCGCCCTAGTAGTCGTTCTACAGCATCTTTGGGCGATGCCCCATAACTAAGCACTTGATTGACTTCATGCGTGATGGGCATTTCAACCCCCAATAGTTGCGCCCGATTGGCAACTTCACGCGCAGTGTGCACGCCTTCTGCTACATGCCCAAGCTCGCGCAAAATGGTTTCAAGCGTTTGTCCTTGGGCAAGACGAATGCCTACTTCGCGGTTGCGCGAATATTCTCCTGTGCAGGTTAAGATTAAATCGCCAGCGCCAGCCAAGCCCATAAAGGTTTCGCGTTTCCCCCCAAGTGCTAAGCCAAATCTGGTCATTTCTGCCAAACCACGGGTCATCATGGCTGCTCTAGCATTACTGCCAAATTGCATGCCATCGGAAATGCCTGCAGCAATTGCCATTACGTTTTTAAGTGCCCCGCCTACGCATACACCTATCACATCATCGGTGGTATATATTCTGAAGTTTCCGCCGTGCAAAGCCTCAGCTACCTGCTGTGCAAGTGCTTCTGTGGTCGTTGCCACGGTCACTGCTGTGGGTAAATCTTTCACTAATTCAACAGCAAAACTCGGACCCGATAGCACACCCCATGCTTGCGTTTTTCCACTACCCAATTCTTCTTGCGCAACTTCATAGGCCAACTTAGCTGTGCTGGGCTCTAGCCCTTTAGAAGCCCATACAACAGGCACTTGTGCATTGATACCTTTAATTTCTTTAAGAATAGCCCTAAAACCTGAAGACGGCACGACTGACACAATTAAATCAGCATCAATGAGTGCTTTATTGAGATTATCTTCGAGCTTTAGCTGATCGCCAAAACTATAGTCGCCTAAATATTCATGGTTAGCACGTGCTTCTCGCATGGCAGACACATGTAGTTGGTTGCGCGCCCACAACGTGACCTGATGGCGTTTACTGACCTGCATAGCGAGGGCAGTACCCCAAGCGCCCGCACCTAAAACCGTAACCTTCATAAGCCCCATACCAAGCTGGACTGCACATAACCCTGTACGCCACTAGGATGACGTACTTGCACCCATGCTGCATTACTATCGACAGCGACCAACTCCAGTAAAACTTCTTTATCCACACTAGCGAGCTTGCTCGCAGTCTCATTGGGCGCTTGTTTAATGTCTAAATTTTGCACTACCAACAAGGTACGCTTTGGGCTCAATAACTTAGCTTCTATCCAGTTTAAACTGCCTTGTGCATCGCGGACTTTTATCCAAGCCCCTAAATTGACAATTACCTCAACAGGATACCCTTGATGCAGAATAATGGTTTTATTAGCGCTAAACGAGGGCGCGTCATACAACACTGCCTTAGCAACTTGAACAGATTTAAACTCTAACGCTAGTGCCACATTTGACACTAACGCAGTGCATAACACCATCAGTATGACTAAGGCAGGATGTTTGAGCATCAATAACTTATTGTTGTTGCTGTTGAGCTTGTTGTTGTTTTTGTTGCGCGTATAGTGCTTCAAAGTTAATTGGGTTGAGCAATACTGGCGCAAAACCACCACGTGTCACCATGTCAGAAATCGCTTCACGTGCATATGGGAACAAGATATTTGGGCAAGTGACCGCCAAAATAATTTCTAAATTTTCTTCTGGTAAATTGCGAATTTGGAATATACCTGCTTGTGCCACTTCAGCCAAGAATACTGTTTTATCTTCAATTTTTGATGTTACGGTCACGGTAATGGTTACCTGAAAAATACCTTCATCAATTTTTGATGCAGCATTCGCTAACTCAATGCCCACTTGTGGTGCTTCACGTTGCATAAAAACTTGCGGTGCGTTAGGAATCTCAAGCGACATGTCTTTTACATACAGCTTTTCAATGCTAAACACTGGTGGCGTTTGCTCACCATTCACTGCTTCATCCAGACCGTTACTTTTCTCTTCTGCCATTTTTTTTCCTAACAAGTTAAATAAATATATACGTGCGCATTATGTTTGCTACGTATGTCAATAAGATTAATAAATTCACAAAACCCTAGCATTTTAACCGTTTACGCAACGCTTTAAAACCCGCAATTAGTTTTTTGATACGCTAGCCAATAATGGGTCTAAACCTCCAGCCAAATCAAGGGCGCGCAAATCATCAAAACCGCCTACATGGGTATCACCAATATAAATCTGAGGCACAGTTCTGCGCCCCGTTTTCTCTATCATTTCTTCACGTAAATTAGGTTGCTCATCCACGCGCAGTTTCTCTATATCAGTAATGCCTTTGCTGTTCAAAAGTCGTTCAGCATTCATGCAGTAAGGGCAATAGGCGCTGGTGTACATTACAATCTTAGACATGTATCGTGTCTTTCTATATATCGCGTTAAGTGGATGCTTTTATTATTGGTAAATTGGCTTTTTCCCAGGCCAAAATGCCACCTTCTAATTCATGCAATTGTTCAAACCCATGTTTGCGAAGTATCGTACAGGCTTTGGCAGAGCGCATACCCGATTGACAATGCACAATTAACGGCTTTTGTTTTTGCGCACTGAGTGATTCTACTTTGGCCTCCAACTCACTAAGTGTAATATGCTTTGCATCCAAAATATGTCCAGTTGCATATTCTGCATCATCGCGAACATCTAGCACCGTTGCATGCTCACGATTGATTAACAACACCGCTTGCGCTGGTGAAATGGTTTTAATTCCGCGCGATGCGCCAGTAATCAGAGGCCAAATTAATAAAACACCTGAACCAATGACCAAGCCCACCAAAAAAATATTATCTATTAAAAACTTCAATTTTACCCTCACCATAGCATGTGACAAATCAGTAACTATTATACAATGTATAGGCATGCAACTCGGTTTTTTTAAGGTTTAAGTCAATGAACACCACACCCGTACTTTTAGTTATTTTAGATGGCTTTGGCTACAGCCAAGAGCTAGAAAACAACGCAATTGCGCAAGCCAACACCCCCAACTTAGATGCTTTAAAAAGCAATTATCCCAATATGTTAATAAATGCCTCAGAGCATTATGTTGGCTTACCTGATGGTCAAATGGGCAACTCAGAAGTGGGGCATCTTAATATTGGCGCAGGTCGCATCGTATATCAGGACTTTGAGCGTATTAACTTAAGCATTAGCTCAGGTGAGTTTTATCAACATAGCAGACTTTCTCCCGCATTACATGCATTAAAAAAATCTGGTAAAGCCTTGCATATTTTTGGCTTACTTTCTGATGGCGGCGTGCATAGTCACCAAGACCATATTCACGCCATGCTCGAAATGGCAGCTAAACATGGTTTAGAACGTGTCTATGTGCATGCATTCCTAGATGGTCGTGACACACCACCAGTGAGTGCTGCGCCATATATTAAAGCCTTGGAAGAAAAATGTAAGGCTTCTACTGGCAGAATTGCTTCCATTAGTGGTCGATTTTATGGCATGGACAGAGATAAGCGCTGGCCAAGGGTTGAGCTTGCCTACCAACTATTTACCGAAGGTGAAGGTGAGTTTACCGCAGACACTGCATTACAAGGGCTAGAAGATGCCTACGCCCGTGGTGAAAATGATGAGTTTGTAAAAACTACAGCCATTCGCAAAGTTGGTGAAGCAAAGGTACATTTAGAAGATGATGATGTGGTGGTATTTATGAACTTTCGTTCAGACCGCGCACGTCAAATTACGCATGCTTTTTTAGCAGATACGTTTGATGGTTTTCATCGTCGTCACGTGCCTAAACTAGCGGCTTACTTTACACTCACTATGTATGACAGGAAAGAAACGAAAGCCGAAGCGCTATTTCCACCACAAGAAGTACGCAACACTTTTGGTGAATATGTTTCAGCACTGGGCTTAAAACAGCTTCGTATTGCTGAAACCGAGAAATATCCTCACGTTACCTTCTTTTTTAATGGCGGTGAAGAAACCGTATTTACTGGGGAAGACCGTATTTTAGTGCCTTCTCCTAAGGTAGCCACTTACGATTTACAGCCTGAGATGAGCGCGCCTGAAGTGACTGACAAACTGGAACAAGCTATTTTAAGTCAGCAATATCATGCCATTATTTGTAACTTTGCCAATTGTGACATGGTCGGCCATACAGGTAATTTGCAAGCTGCAATACAAGCGGTTGAAACCTTAGACACCTGCCTTGGGCGCGTTGTCAATGCCATGCAAAGCATAGGCGGCGAGGTCATTATTACTGCTGACCACGGCAATGCTGAATCGATGTATGACGGCAAAAATCAACAACCACATACGCAACATACCACCAATTTAGTACCTATGATTTATGTGGGGCGAAGTGCAAGATTGGCAGACACCGGGGCACTCTCCGATTTAGCACCTACACTTTTAAAAATGATGGGCGTGCCACAACCCCCTGAAATGACTGGTAAAGCACTGATTGAGTTTTTATAAAATTACGGCTACTAATGCAATATAAGCGCACTCAACTTGTCTGCCTCACATGCTGCCTTATTGCAGCTTTGTCATTACTCAACGCTGGTCAAAGCTATGCAGGTGATAAAAGCAGGCCAGCACCTAGCAAGCAAGAGCTAGAAGATATTAAAAATAAGATTGAGTCACTGAAAAACGAACTCAACGCCTCACAAAGCGCACATAAAGAAGCGGCTGATGAGTTAAAACAAAGCGAAACAGCGATCAGTGAAGCTAACCGTAAGTTGTATGAATTACAAACCAAACATCAACAAAGCGAAACACAACTCAAACAGCTCAATAAGAAAAAATCGACCTTAGAAACCAAAGTCGATGCGCAAAAAAACTTGCTTGGCGCACAGCTATACAGACAATATATTGTAGGGCGGCCAAGCTTTTTACAAGTGGCTTTGCAACAAGAAAACGCCAATGATATTGCGCGTGAATTGCACTATTTTTCTTATATTGCAAAATCACGCGCTGAGTCCATTCAATCTCTTCAACAAAACATTCAGCATGTCGCAGCACTCAATCAAGAAACGGCTTCTGCATTGACTGAAATAAGCTCGCTTAAGAGTCAACAAGAGCAAGAAAAGCATGCCCTAGAGCTACAAAAACAAGAGCGTGACAAAGTGTTAAAAACACTGGCTAGTAAGATTGCCGCGCAACGTAATGAAATTGATAAACTTAAGCGTGATGAAAAGCAACTTTCAACATTATTTGAAAAATTAGCTAAATTAGCTAAGAAAAAGACCGAAACTAAGGCGATTAAGAAAAAAACAACCCCTACAAAATCTACCAAGCAATCACCCGATAGCGCATCAGAAGAAACAGCGCCTCAGCAAGAGTCTGTAGTTGCACAAAATGATGCATTACCTTCAGAAACCAGTAGTGGTGGCCATTTTTCTAGCCTAAAAGGCAAGCTAAGATTACCGGTACGTGGTAGCGTTAGCAATCGTTTTGGTACACCTCGCCAAGAAACTGGTGTCACATGGAAAGGTTTATTTATCAAAGCTAGCGAAGGTAGTGAGGTTAAATCAATTGCTAGTGGCACAGTCGTGTTTGCAGACTGGATGCGTGGGTTTGGCAATTTGCTTATTGTTGACCATGGCGGCGGTTACATGAGCTTATACGGAAACAATCAATCGCTACTCAAACAAGCAGGCGAAAGCGTCAATGCGGGTGACACCATAGCATCTGTGGGAAATACTGGCGGCAATGCCAGTGCTGGTTTGTACTACGAGCTACGAAAACATAGTCGCCCGTTTGACCCTATGGCTTGGAGTAGCTTACGTTAAGATTCACCAATCACATGGCCGATGATACGTCTAGTATGATGCATCAAGCGATGCTCATACAAGAAGATACCCTGCCACTGACCAATTGCCAGCTTGCCTTCAATAATTGGGATGGATAATGAAGTTTGGGTTAATGCCGAACGCACATGTGCTGGCATATCGTCTGGCCCTTCTGCAGTATGAATAAACAAAGCATCGCCATCAGGCACCAAGCGCGCAAAAAAACGCTCCATATCTACCAGCACATCGCTGTCATAATTTTCATTGATTAACAAACTTGCTGAGGTGTGCTGAATATACAAGGTACACAACCCAGTGACTATGCCAAGCTTATTTGCCCATGCTAGCACCTCTGGCGTTAAGTCATACAAGCGTCTGCCTTGCGTTTTTTGCTGAAAAACATGTGTAAATTGTTGCATACTCAAGTTAACACTATCCTTTTTTAATCTTATGCATCATCGGTGACGGTGCGGTAATAGCGCTATCAAAAGGATGTTCCTCACGCTCGTATAACTCCATCACGCGCTTTACATATTGCTTAGTTTCTGAATAAGGTGGAATACCACGATAACGATTCACAGCGCCCTCACCAGCATTGTAGGCGGCAACGGCTAATTTTACATCGCCCTTAAAATAAGCCAAAAGCCAACGCAAATAAGACAAGCCACCTTTAATATTTTGTGAAGCATCATACGCGTTTTTGACATTAAACCGCTCTGCAGTTTCAGGTATTAACTGCATTAAGCCCATGGCAGATTTATTGGAGGTGGCAGCGCTGTTAAAATTAGATTCCACCAAAATAATTGAAAACACCAATTTTGGGTCTATTTTGTACCAGCCAGATAAGGTATTGACCAACTCAACTAACCACTGCTTTTTCTTTGGTAACATTTTTATTGCACTATCAATCTTTGCAGGTTTATCAGCGATTTGCTCTATTGATGCCAAAGTTTGTGGTTGCTTAGTTGCTTTAGTTGGCACTACCGCTTCTAAAATACATGCTGGCAACTCTGTAGTTGAGGCATCAATAGTTTCTAGCATATTTTGTGCTTGCTGATGACCTTGTTCAGCCGCTAAAGAAAATAAAGACCCAGCTAATGCTCTGTTTTGCTCAACACCTTTACCAAAGGCGTATAACATACCTAAACGATACATGGCTTCAGTGCTGCCGATGCGCGAGGCTTCACAATAATGGATTGCTGCTTGCCATGCAGTTTCAATGTTTTCTGCTTGTCGTTCTAATTCATACGCTTTTTCAAGTAAAGGCTGTACATTGGATGATTCAATAGCAACGACCTCATTTTGCATTACATTTTCTTGCGCAAAAAGAGGGCTTGATGCTACAAAAAAGAGCAACAGGCATATGATATTTAAACGATTAGGTGTCATATTAAAATCAAGTAACCAGTGAATATATCAATCTAATATGAATTAACTCGCATTTTACATAAAAGATTGCGTATAAAACTAAACAATATCATCATGTACTGATAATATTATTTTATTGAAAATTAGAAGCTTATCTAAAGAAAGCCAATATTGCTATGTTGCTACGTTTTTTAAAGCGTGAGAATGAGCCAGCGCACTTTGCAGACTTAAGAAAAGTGCCGATTTTTTCAGGGTTAAGTTCGCATGAACTAGATACCTTGGACGACTTACTGCATACACGCACCTATGTTAAAGATGAGGTAATTTTTGACCAAGGCGAAGAAGGCCAAGCTATTTATTTTGTACTTACTGGCGCAGTCAATATTCTTAAACAAGGTAAATCACGAGCCCTTGCCACGCTTGAAGAAGGGCAGTTTTTTGGTGAACGAGCGTTATTGGAAGATGTGCCACGAGTTGCCCAGGCACGTGCTAAGTCTGATTGTATTGTCGCGGTGTTATTTAGAGATGATTTTTTAAATCTTTTAGGTACGCATCCAGAGATCGCTGAAAAAATCAGCCTACATTGCAGCTTACGTGAAACCAATCAAAACCGTGATGATGTTACAGAAGTAATACCGCCATTTATGCTGGCACAAAACATTAATGTTCCGGGGCCAATTACTTGGCTAGGGATTATTGCCACCACATGTTTGCTGATTTTTTTGTTTAAACAATTGCTATGGCTAATTGTACCGTTTTTACTCGCCATGATTTTATATTACATGGTATCGCCATTAGCTAAACGCTTAGTGCTTGCTGGGCTTAGTCGCTCCATGGCTGCGGTAGTGATTAGTAGCGCTTTTTTATTTGGATTTGGTCTACTTATTGTCTTATTTTACCCGTACGCCATTAATCATATTGAAACATGGAAAACACAATTTTATGTCTATCTTTCTGGCGGCTTTTCTTTAATGCAATCTATTTTGCTTGCATTGCAAAACCAATTTTCTTTTTTAAAAAATGCTGGGCTAGAGCAGGATTTTTACGTGTTATTTAGTGAATTTAGTGGACAATTTTCACAGAACAAACTGAGTGGATTAGTCGGCAGCTTTGCAACATGGCTACCCTCTCTAATGCTCGCCCCTATTATTACGTTCTTTTTACTTAAAGATGGCGCTGAGTTTAGAAAAATGTTGGGCAATGCTGTCCCCAATGCATTTTTTGAAAAAACACTTTATTTGATTCATGCTTTAGATAAAACTGCACGTATTTATTTTACTGGCATGCTGAAAATCAGCTTAATTGATACCTGCATATTTGCCATGGGTCTTACCATGTTAGGCGTGTCATCTCCATTGGTATTGGGCGCTATCGCCGCCATGTTAGCTTGGATACCCTATTTAGGCCCGTTATTGGGTTGTGCAATTGTGATGATTGTAGCCTCTACTGATGCGCCCAATCATTTAGGCCTGATTTATAGTATTTTTGGCTTATTTGCCTTAGTACGTATTTTGGATGACTTTGTGTTTTTACCGATTATTTTAGGTAAAAGCTTACGCATTCACCCATTGCTTACCTTGCTCATGTTTATGGTAGGTGAAGTCATTGCAGGGATTGCTGGCTTGATGTTAGTCATTCCAATCTTAGCAATTGTGATGGTCCTAGGTGAGACACTTGAACTGATTTTGACAGATTTACGTTTAATTGCTCGTCATCAACATGCTATTAAGCAACGCTGGCATATCGCTAATCAAGACTTAGATTCTTAGCATACCCCTTAAAACAATTACCAAAAACCCGAGCCAAAATAGAATCTATTTCTAAATCTTGGTCCAAAGCCCCATCCCCAATACGGGTGAATAAATGGGTCATAAAATGGGTAAAACTGGCGATTGTTCTGTCTTCTGAGCTTATCTTGCGCTTCTTGATTGGCTTGTTCACGTTTATTTATTTCATCTGCAACATTATCGCGCAGCAATTGTTCGCGCTGGCTATGCATAAAGTCTAGTACTTTATTATCTACCCCTTGCTTGCTCAACTCAAGGGCTTGCGTGGGTGTGAGCGCATAGCTAGATTGGCTCGCTTTAATTTTTTCGATAATACTATCTGCAGATAACCCTTCTTGAGTCAGCTTAACAATATCTTCAAGGGTGAGATTAGGCACTGCTTTAGGCATCAGTTGCTCTAACTCCTCGGGCGAAATACGCGCAATTTGTGG
>CAYXGE010000026.1:1429-4397 GCA_964464435.1 uncultured Methylophilaceae bacterium | reverse complement strand
GCGTTATAAGCGGCCACTGCGAGCGTCACGTCACCTCTAAAATAAGAGAGCAACCAACGTAAATAACGCACTCCACCTTTAATATTTTGGCTGGCGTTGTAAGCATTTTTAACATTAAAGCGTTCAGAAGTCGCAGGAATCAGTTGCATCAGCCCATGCGCATCTGCATTTGAAGTTGCCTTAATATCAAAGTTTGACTCTGCGCTAATAATCGAAAGCACTAATTTAGGGTCAATGCCATGCCATTCTGAAATCGTGCCTACTAAATCAACTAACCACAATTTGCTTTTTGGTAGTTTGGCGATATAACTATCGATAGCTGGAGATTGTGTTGCCATGACTAGGGGTGCAGGGGCTTTTTCTGGTAAAACATTACTACGGACACAGGGCGGGGTGTCTTGCGTTTTTATTTCGATGGTATCAAGCATTTTTTGCGCTTCAAAATGCCCATTTCTGGCTGCAATACCAAATAAATTTGCGGCGTAATCACGATTAATTGGTACACCGTGTCCAAATGCATACAGCATGCCTAGCCGATACACACCTTCTGAACTGCCATAACGCGCCGCTTCACAGTACATTCCAGCGGCCTGCCACAAAGGGTCTACGCCCCCTTGCTCGGCAAGTGCGCTGGCGCGCACCAGTAAATCGTTCACAATGGGTGCTTCAGTATCAAAGGTATCCATATTTGCCTTGGCTTGCGTTAAACACAAGACAAGGCAAATACCAAGGCATACACAGAGGCGGTGTTTTACATTTAACATCTGTTGATTCTACGCTATTAACTGTTAGGTCAATAGCTACGCCTCCTCTGTTACTAAAACTAGACTTTTGAAAACAACATTTTGCTGCCTTTACAATCAACTTTGATAGTATCTTTGGCAATAAAGTTTCCGTTTAAAATTTCCTTTGCCAACGGATTTTCAATTTCGGATTGTATTGCTCGTTTAAGTGGTCTTGCCCCATATATTGGGTCAAATCCAGCATTGGCAATTTCTGCTAAAGCTGCATCACTCAACTCAATACTAATATCCATTTGTTTGAGGCGCTTAGCTAAGTATTGCAACTGAATCTTTGCGATAGACTTAACGTGCGCTTCGCCTAGTGCATGGAAAACGACCACTTCATCAATACGGTTGACAAACTCAGGTCTGAAGTGTGTTTTCACCTCAGCCATCACTGCCAGTTTAACTACTTGATAGTCATCGCCTGCCATGCTTTGTATCATTTGGCTGCCAAGATTCGAAGTCATGATAATCACGGTATTTTTAAAATCCACAGTGCGACCTTGACCATCAGTTAGACGGCCGTCATCTAGCACCTGCAGTAAAATATTAAATACATCGGGGTGGGCTTTTTCTACCTCATCTAACAAAATTACAGAGTATGGCTTACGGCGCACCGCTTCTGTTAGGGTGCCGCCTTCTTCATAACCTACATAGCCGGGTGGCGCGCCAATCAAACGTGATACGCTATGCTTTTCCATAAACTCGCTCATATCAATGCGAATTAAGTGCTCTTCAGAATCAAACAAAAAGCCTGCCAGCGTTTTACATAGCTCCGTTTTACCTACCCCTGTAGGGCCTAAGAATAAAAAGCTGCCGTAAGGACGATTAGGGTCACTTAAGCCAGAACGCGAACGACGAATCGCATCTGATACCAAACGCACAGCCTCATCTTGACCGACCACACGCTCATGCAATTTATCTTCCATAGTCAGTAATTTGGCACGCTCGCCTGTCATCATTTTGCTCACAGGGATACCCGTAGCGCGACTCACCACCTCTGCAATTTCTTCTGCCCCAACTTGGGTACGAAGCAGTTTATGCGTAATTTGTAGTTGATCTGTGGACGATGCGTGTTTAAGTTGTGCTTCTAATTGCGGTAATTTGCCATATTGCAACTCAGACACTTTTTGCCAATCACCTTTACGCGTCGCTTCTTCAATTTGCAGCTTAATTTTTTCAATTTGCTCTTTGACCAGCTGACCACCTTGTAATTGCGCTTTTTCAAATTTCCAAATTTCTTCTAAATCTGCATATTCTTTTTCTAGCGTCGCCATCTCTTCTTTAATCAATTCTAGACGTTTCAATGAACCTTCATCTTTTTCGCGTTTTACCGCCTCGTGCTCAATTTTTAGTTGAATTAAGCGACGTGCAAGCTTATCCATAGACTCTGGTTTTGAGTCGATTTCAATTTTAATTTTTGCTGCCGCTTCATCAATTAAATCAATGGCTTTATCAGGCAAAAAGCGGTCTGTAATATAGCGGTGGCTAAGCTCAGCAGCCGCCACAATCGCTGGGTCAGTAATATCTACCCCATGATGCAGTTCATACTTTTCTTGCAATCCTCGCAAAATGGCAATCGTCGCTTCCACACTCGGCTCATCCACTAGCACCTTTTGAAAACGACGTTCTAATGCGGCATCTTTTTCAATGTATTTGCGGTACTCATCTAAGGTAGTCGCACCTACACAATGCAACTCGCCACGTGCCAATGCTGGCTTAAGCATATTGCCTGCATCCATTGCGCCTTCGGCCTTACCCGCACCCACCATGGTGTGCAACTCATCAATAAAGACTATGGTTTGACCTTCATCTTGCGCCAATTCCTTGAGTACAGATTTTAAGCGCTCTTCAAACTCACCGCGAAATTTAGCGCCCGCAATTAAAGCCGCCATATCTAAACTCAACACCTTTTTGTTTTTAAGTGAGTCAGGCACCTCACCATTGACAATACGTTGTGCCAAGCCTTCTACAATAGCGGTTTTACCCACCCCTGGTTCACCAATCAATACAGGGTTGTTTTTGGTGCGGCGTTGCAATACTTGTATTGCTCTACGTATCTCATCATCACGCCCAATTACAGGGTCGAGCTTACCCATACGCGCGCGCTCAGTTAAGTCAATGGTATATTTTTTAAGCGCCTCACGTTGCCCTTCAGCTTCTTGACTATTGACTGAATCGTT
>CAYXGE010000026.1:0-1329 GCA_964464435.1 uncultured Methylophilaceae bacterium | reverse complement strand
TTGCTGTAATGCTGCTTTTAGCGGGTTGATATTCACACCTGCCTTGCTAAGCAAAGAAGAAGCACTAGCATCATCTTGATTTAATAATGCCAATAATAGATGTTGTGGCTCAATATTAGGATTATCGTGCGCTAAGGCCATGCTTTGTGCATCGCCAAAGGCCTGTTGAAATTTTGTGGTTAGTTTATCAAAACGCATAAGGTTACTCCTTGCTTAGTCTCTGTTACGACTAAGATGGGGTTAAACCTTAATATTTCAATACGCTAAACCATTTACTGCGTTAAGGGGTAGCTGAGTCACCATTATCAGAAGGGCTATCTTCTAATACACTATCAGCATCTTTAGCAGGCCAAGTAAAAAAGACTTTTTTACTTTCGGGTGATTGAATAGTGATTTTTTGCGAACGTTTTACGCCTTCGTAAATTGCCACAATACTATAATCACCATCAGGTAAATTCACATAAAGATATGGTCCAGACAGCTTATTATAAAAACTAAGAATACCAGCACTATCGTAAATACCTACTGTAACATCAGTAACATAGGCACCATCTTCAGAAAACACCATGCGCAAAGGATAAGTTTTTGCGACCTTTTTCATGTGCTCTAAATCTTCAGCAACACCACCAGTGATAAAAGGAATGCCATGATAATTGCGTACTTTTGACTTAGGCAATAAGTTAATGCCATCTGCGTTTGCAAAACTTGCGCTTAACAAGGCTAGCAATATAATTACAGGAATAACGATACGTTTCATAAACTTATTTTAACATGCAATTAATACATGAAGCATATGATTTATTTGTTTGCTTTTCAATAGTCTATGTTAAATTTAACCCACTGCTCAGGTTGAATTATGCTAAGAAAATTCTAGCTATACTTAAAGATACTAAAATTGCACAAAGATAAAGTGCAAAATGAATAAAATGGTGTAATGTATTTTTAAGTAAGTGCTATCACACGTAAGCCTTTTTGCCGCGTATTCCATACCATATAAATAACGTTATTATGCGCAATTAGATAGGGGTAATCTGTCTTGCCCTCCATAGTATCAATGACTTTTTCTTCACTCCAGTTTTTACCAGCATCCTCTGAAACCATACCTTTAATGCTATATTTTTCTTGATTCATTTCGCGCCAGACAAGCCAAACTCGATTGCCTATGCTCAATATACTTGGGTGTCCTGCTTGCTTAGAGTTATCTCCAAATTTTTTGGGTGGTGATGATGCCCAAGCCACGCCATCCATGCGGCTATAGTAAAGCCCAGGCTTTTTGTCGTTTCCATCAAAATACGCCATATGGTAACCCCACCAATCCTTACCTTCGCC
>CAYXGE010000025.1:12747-22978 GCA_964464435.1 uncultured Methylophilaceae bacterium | reverse complement strand
CAGTAGGCGAATGTTTTTGTTGATGTTCAAATCTTACTTTTTCGCGTCGTTCAATTTGTGTTACGCGACCTTCATTTACAGTAATTTCTATTGAGCCAAAGCGCACCTCTTCAATGGCCTTTAAAATAGTCTCAACAATATCGTTATTATTTTCTTTAGAAGTAGATACTTGCATTAATTAGCACTTGGTTTAACAGAAAGTGTGCGTACTATAGCAAGCACTTATAATAATTAAAAATACTTTGTTATTATATCTATATGCAAATATAGAATAATGATTCTAGCAAAAAAGTAGTTTTAATCTTGCGTACGATGGCTGTGTTGGAAGGGTGTAATGCTAGTATTGAGTGATTTAAGGTGACGGTACAGCATACGAGTTTCAAGCAAATTCCAGACGCGCAACATAGCCTCTATCGTGTCAAATGGCTTGGTAATAAAGTCTTTTGCACCAAGAGCTAGTGCTTTTCTTTTGGCAGCAATTGTGGCATCTGCAGTTAATACTAGTACGGGTAGATATTCATCTTTGGCAATATGTCTAGATAGCATTTCTAGTACTTCGTAACCATCTAATTCTGGCATCATTAAATCTAGTAAAATCAAATCTGGTGTAAACGCCTTAAATAAGTCTAATGCACGCGTTGAGTCGGCAGTGCTAATCACCTGATGAAAGCCTTCTCTTGCTAGTAAATCTTCAAGTAAACGCAAGTTGGCATCTGCGTCGTCTATCACTAAGATTTTGGCGTTTAAGATTTCTTCTTCTGTCATAGCGATACCTTTAATTGAGAGGCTTTTGATGATGAAAGTAACTCTTTAATATGCTTATTAAACATAGCAACATCTAATGGCTTGGTTAAATAATAATCTATGCCGCAGTTTTGCAACCGTTGAATCGTTTCTGGTAGCGCATCAGCACTTAAAATCATAATAGGAATATGTTGATGACTGGGTGATGATTTTAGCTGGGTTACCAATGACTCCCCTGAACCGTCAGGTAGATGTAAGTCAAGTAAAATAAGGGCTGGTGTCACTTCTCTTAGATAGTGTTGTGCCTCTTTAATGGTACTGACACAATCAACTTTTAAGTGTGATTGACGTTGAATAATAGCCTGCACCAGTGCTTTGTTACTCGCGTTATCTTCAACATACAAGATAGATTGTCTATTTGTATTAGCCACATAGACTTGTGGTGAAATGTTTGCTTGAGTGGTAGAGCGAACATGGCTAATACTTGCTAAAGGTAATGATAAAGTAAATAGACTTTTATCATTGGCAACCACAATATTGCCTTGCATGGCCTGCATCAATTGTTTTGATAAGGCTAAGCCTAAGCCTGTTCCTTCAACTTTACTATGTTCTGCACCCAATCTATCAAATGGGGTAAATAGACGTTCCCTGACTTCGGGTGGGACACCTTTACCTTCATCCTCAACTTCAATATAAACAAGATTATCATTTTGATGAGCGCGTAAATATACGCTAGCGCTATCTGGACCATACTTAAGGGCGTTTGAAAGCAGATTAAGCACAACTTGCAACAGCTTTTGGCGGTTGGCAACCGCGCAAATGGTTTCTTGGCAAGAGAGCACAATTTGGATGTCTCTAATTTTACCCATTGGTGCAATATAGTGTCGCGCTTCTTCTAGTAGCTCAGAAATGATGATTGGCTCAAGTGCCAATGTCATTTCACCAGACTCAATTCTTGCGATTTCTAGCACTTCATTGATTAACTTTAGTAAATGTTGCCCAGCACCTTTGATTAAAGAAACACTATCTCTTTGTTTACCTGGTTGCAAATCCTCTTCTAGTAATTGTGCAAAGCCTAAAATGGCATTGAGTGGAGTTCTTAATTCATGACTGGTGCGTGATAAGAACATACTTTTTGCGGCACTGGCTTCTTCTGCCTCTTGTCTCGCTTGTATGGCAACCTGAATATTTTTTGAGAGTAATTGAGAAGCGTGGTCTAGCTCATTAGAAAGCTGTCCCAACTCATCGCGGCTACTTGAGGGTAAGTCTAGCGCTTCTGCTTTAGCTAAGTGTGCGGCACTGTCACGTAATAAGCGCACACGTTGCACAATGGTGAGAGAAAACACCCATACTGCCATTAATGAGCCAATAATACCCGCCGCTGCCGCAATTAGGGTGAGTTTGATATTACGTTGTCGTTGTGAAATCACCTCTTGCTGATCTTTAGCAACCAGCAAAGCTTCATCTGCATTTAAGCGTTCAATCTCTTTTCTTAGGGTGTCTAGTGATTTAACCTGTAATCTAAATTGATGAATTAACTCTTGAGAGGCGACATCAGATTCATTTTTTGCAAGGGCATTTAGGTTTTGCAGATTTTGCATCACCAATGGAGTAATAGAGGCTAAGCGTTGTTTTTGATCTTGGTTTTCTAATTGCGACTCTAGTTGAATTAATAGTCTAGGCAACACTTGCTCAGCCTGAGTAAATATTTTTAAAAAACTTTTATCACTCGTAAGTAAATAATCTCTAACGCCAGTAGACGCTTCTAATAATTGGGTATGTACCGTTTGAATATCGCGTTGATTTTCAAGCGCAAGACGCAATTTATTCTCTAATTGGCTTGATTCTTGTTCTCTTACATATAAAAAACCTAATGAAAACAGTAATACTGCAAGCGGAAGTGCAATCACAATGATACCTTTGATACCAAGTGGTAAGTCGCGCCAGAATAATGTTAACCAATTGAGAGGGTGTTTCATGACCATTAATATTTCACCACTAACATACAATAGAACGTAAGGTTCATGATTTATAACCTAGCTCCACAGCTTTCACAGCTGCTTGCGTTCTATCTTTAACACCAAGCTTGTTAAGTACGCGCTCAACATGAATTTTTGCAGTGCCAGCCGCAATACCAAGCTTTTCTCCAAGTTCATTATTACTTAATCCAGAGGGTAGCAATGCTAAAATTTCACGTTCTCTGGGAGTGAGCGTTTCTAACACCGCTTGGTCAGTTTCACTGCGAACAGGTCCCTGATGTTGTGAAATGGCAAGCGCAATCATGCCAGCAAGAGCCTGTAGAGTTTCTATTTCTTCATGATCTAACGTCAGCTTTTTGCCAGACAATGCAATAATACCTTTGCCATGTTGGCCAAGAGCAATTGGCACCAAGCATTCATGGTGGTTAGTATCACCATGTGTCCATAGCTGCGTATTTTTATGTTCGTAGAGCATAAATTTAACAGGGTTTTTTAGCATCATCGCCAATATGCCCATCATTGGCACACGTGAGCCAGTTGGTAATGTTTGACCAATTTGGCAAAAAATTAACAGTTTGCCAGTATTTTCAATGGCAATTAATGCGTGCTGTGCTGAGTGTAATGTACATAGCATGCTAAGCAAGCTTTCTGCGACGTTTAGCCCCCAGCCATGCTCAAACAGTTGCTTGCCGAAATTATTGTAAACGCGCAAATGCGCATCGCTAGCCTGCGTTTGTTTTAGGCTTTGACGCAGTGCGCGTGCACTAGTTGGCGATGCTGAATCATGAGGGGTGTCGTTTTGCATATGCCATATAGTATATACCGTTCTACCTATAATGGTAGATTTTTAGTTGAAATTGTATGGGCATAATGCACACATCGAGAAAGCAATTGAAACTCGAAGTGATTAATAAAAAATATCTTTTAGGAGAGTTATTATGAAAAAGTTAAATATAGTGGTTGTTTTATCTGCAGCGCTTTTATTAGCATCTGGATTTGTACAGGCTGATGAACTAAGAAAAAATTCAAATAATCACAATCTTTCAAAACGCCCATACCAAGAAGTATTGCCAGATAGCGCATACAATAAACAAGAAAATTGGGAAGGCGCAACCTTAATTAGCGATGATGCCCCAGCAGAAAGTGGTGCAAGTGGCGCAGATAGTATTAGAAAAATTAACATCAATATGTTGGGTAAGCGCCCATACATGGATTAATAAAACTGGTTATTCAGATTTGAATTTAAAACATAATTGAAGGAGTATCACCATGAAAACAATTAACTTAGCAATTATCGCTTCATCTATATTGTTATTGGTATGTAGCGTTGCACATGCGGATGAATTGAGAAGCAATATTAACCATCAAAATATCTCAAAACGCCCATATCAAGAAGTGTTGTCCGAGAGTGCGTACAACAAAAAAGACAACTGGGAAGGTGCCACTTTAATTGACGATGATGCAGAGGGTGAAACAGCTGGAAGCGAAGGCATCAAAAGAATTAATATCAATAACTTAGGCAAACGTCCATACATGGAATAATAAAAATAGTATTTAATATGAATGTCAATAAGGTGTAATAATATAGACACTCTGCCTGTCTAAACGATATGCAGGGTATCTGTTTATTTTGTGAACTCAAGCAGTTGTAAGACTTTTACATCATGATTAAATTAATAAAAAGTGAGTCTATATGAATATGTTTAAAGAATTTAAGAGTGATTTGCCCGCAAGTATTGTGGTATTTTTTGTAGCCTTACCTCTATGTTTAGGTATTGCTTTGGCTTCAGGCGCGCCACTATTTTCAGGCATCATCGCAGGTATCGTTGGTGGTATTGTCGTTGGTATTTATAGTGGTTCGCAACTTGGCGTGAGCGGGCCTGCGGCAGGTTTGGCTGTGATAGTGCTTACGGCAATTGGCACACTAGGTAATTTTGAGACCTTTTTACTTGCAGTGGTATTAGCAGGTCTCATTCAATATGCCTTAGGCTTTTTTAAAGCAGGCTTTATTGCTTACTTTGTACCTTCATCGGTCATTAAGGGCATGCTAACAGGCATTGGTCTTTTGATTATTCTTAAGCAAATTCCACATGCATTTGGCTACGATGCCGACTTTGAGGGTGATGAATCTTTTGAGCAAGCCTCAGGTGAAAATACCTTTACAGCACTCTCAAATGCTTGGGATTACTTAACGCCAGGTGCGGTAACCATTGCTTTAATTTCATTTGCTATTCTTATTTTTTGGGATGTGTTTCTTACAAAAAAACATAAGTTTTTTCAGATTTTACAGGGCCCAATTGTCGTAGTCTTGGTGGGTATTGGCTTAAACTTGGCTTATCAAAGAGGGTTGTTGCCTTTTAGTTTAGAGGCTAACCAAATTGTAAACTTACCAGTAGCCAATAGTTTAGGCGATTTCTTTAGCTTTTTTACTTATCCAGATTTTAGTCAATGGAATAATATTGCGGTGATTAAGACTGCCATTGTGCTAGCGATTGTAGCGAGTTTAGAAACATTGCTATGCGTTGAAGCCACAGATAAATTAGATCCGCTTAAACGTGTGACGCCTACTAACCAAGAACTCAAAGCGCAGGGTATGGGTAATATGCTTTCTGGTTTAATTGGTGGTTTGCCAGTCACACAAGTGATTGTGCGTAGTACTGCGAATATTACCTTTGGGGCACAAACCAAACTATCGGCGATTTTGCACGGATTTTGGTTGTTGATTAGTGCAATAACTATCGCAACATATTTGAATATGATTCCATTGGCCAGCTTAGCTACAATTTTAATTATTGTTGGATACAAACTGGCAAAACCGGCCTTATTTAAACAAATGTATGGTTTGGGCTGGGAGCAGTTTGTACCGTTTATGGTGACGATTATTGCTATTGTACTCACCGATTTGTTAACTGGTATTGGTTTAGGGCTAATAGTTGGTCTTGGTTTTGCACTGCATCACAGTTATCGAAACTCATATCATATGAATGATACAAAAACCACTGAAGATGGCCAAGAGGTACATCATATTGTGTTAGCAGAAGAAGTTTCATTCTTCAATAAGGCACGCATCATAGAGGCTTTAGAGGCTATTCCCGCTAATGCAAAGGTGATTATTGATTGCAGTAAATCTAAAGCGATTTCATACGATGTTGCCGAGTACCTACGTGATTATGAGCTGCATGCTAAGCTGAAAAAAATCACAGTAGAAAAAGTTGGTTTTGTTGTGCCTAAAGCTTAATCAAAGTGTTTAGATTGATGCGGATTGTATAAAAAATGTTGTATCTAAATTAATTAATAGTAAGAATCGAAAAGGAGCATGATGTATGTATAAACACCCGTTACTAGACCGCGATAAAATGACACCTCAGGAAGCGTTAGATATTTTGATTGAAGGTAATCATCGCTTTCTGAATGAAAAAGGCGACAAAAAAGATTTTCAAGCATTAATTCACATCACTAAAGATAAACAGCATCCATTTGCTTCTTTTTTGAGCTGTAGTGACTCGCGTGCTCCGGTTGAGTTGGTTTTTGACCAAGCGCTTGGTGATGTATTCAGCGTGCGCTTAGCAGGTAATATTGCATCAGACAAAGCCATTGGCAGCTTAGAGTTTGCTAGCAAATATTTGGGCAGTAAGTTGATTGTGGTGATGGGTCATACCGCGTGTGGTGCTGTAAAAGCCGCGTGTGATGATTTTAAAGACGGCCATATTGGCGAAATTATTAACCTGATTAAACCTGCAATTAGGCATGAAAAAACGGTGACTAATGCTGAAGACCGTTGCTCTAAAAACCCAGACTTTGTTGAAAAAATTAATCGTCTCAGTGTGCAACATCAGATTGATACTATTATTCGTACCAGTGATATTGTGGATGACATGATACAAGCAAAACAAATCGCCATCATTGGCGCAGTTTATGATATCGCGACTGGTAAAGTGAATTTCTTAGAAAATACCTATGTTCACTAGTGATTTTAAGTAATAAAAAAGGTGGCATTGCCACCTTTTTTATTAAATTGTTGTAATTAGCGATGGCCTTCTTTAGCCATATTGATACTGTATTTAGGAATTTCCACCACCAAGTCTGTTTCTGCAATAATCGCTTGGCAAGACAGACGGGAGAGAGGTTCTAAGCCCCACGCTTTATCGAGTAAATCTTCTTCATTCTCTTCTGCATCATTAAGGCTGTTGTAGCCCTCGCGCACAATGACGTGGCAAGTGGTGCAGGCGCATACTTTGTCACAAGCATGGTCGATGTCGATGTCATGGTTGAGTAAAGTATCGCAAATGGAAACACCTGTTTCAGCTTGAATAACCGCGCCCTCTGGGCAAAGTTCTACGTGCGGCAGTACGATGATTTGTGGCATGGTTACATTTCCAATGAGTTAAGGTCTTGCCCAGCAAGTGCTTTTTGCACAGATGCATCCATACGTTTAGCAGCAAAGGCTTCGGTGGCATGGTTGAGTGCTTCAGTTGCTTGGTGAATGGCATGACTATCTGAAGTTTGACACAGTGCTTTTAATATAGCCATTTGTGAAACTATCGTCTGTTTTTCCGCATTCGTTAAAAGCGCATCTCCATCTTGCTCTAGGGCGGCATTAATCGCTTCTAATAGACGTTCTGCATCAACAATAGCTTCTCGCAAAGCGCGTGCTTGCTTATCTTCTTCAGCTGCGCCAAAAGATGATTTTAGCATGCTGGTGATTTCATCTTCAGTCAGTCCATAAGAAGGTTTGACCACGATATTGGCTTCAACACCTCTAGTTTGTTCTCGCGCACTTACTGAAAGTAAGCCATCGGCATCTATTTGAAATGTAATACGAATGCGAGCACCACCAGCCGGCATAGGCGGGATACCACGCAGTTCAAACTTAGCTAGTGAGCGGCAATCACTCACTAATTCGCGTTCTCCTTGGAGTACGTGAATGCTCATGGCGGTTTGACCATCTTTGTAGGTAGTAAAATCTTGCGCACGTGCAATAGGGAGTGTGCTATTGCGTGGTATCACTTTTTCCACCAAACCACCCATGGTTTCTAGCCCTAGAGAAAGTGGGGTGACATCAAGTAAGAGTAATTCTTCGTCACTACGATTGCCAGCCAACACATTGGCTTGTATGGCGGCGCCTAAGGCAACGACTTTGTCAGGGTCTAAATTGGTAAGAGGTTCTTGTCCAAAAAAATCTTGTACAGCATGACGGATATGGGGCATCCGCGTAGCCCCACCTACTAGTACAACACCTTTAATATCTTCTATCGTTAGCTGTGCATCACGCATGGCCTTGCGGGTGGGACTGAGTGTTTTACTTACTAAATTTTCAGTCAGACTAATAAATTGTGTGACAGAAAGTGTTTCATCAACGACTGTACCATTACTCAACTTGCAAACTATATTGGCTTCATGATTATCTGTTAGCCACTCTTTAGCTTGGCGTGCTTTGGTAAGAATTAAACGTGTATCTTCTTCGTTAAGTGGTGCGAAGATGTTGGATTTTTCGCGAACTTTGTCAAGTACCCAGCAATAAATTCGGTGGTCAAAGTCATCGCCACCTAGGGCAGAATCACCATTGGTTGCCAACACTTCAAACACGCCTTTGCTCAAGCGCAAAATAGAAATGTCAAAAGTGCCACCACCAAGATCATATATGACGTAAACACCTTCAGAGGCATTGTCTAACCCATAGGCGACTGCAGCGGCGGTAGGCTCATTTAGTAAACGTAACACATGCAGGCCAGCAAGCCGTGCTGCATCTTTGGTGGCTTGGCGTTGAGCATCATCAAAATACGCAGGCACAGTAATCACGGCACCTGTCAGTTCACCGCCAAGGGCTTTTTCAGCGCGCTGTTTAAGGCTTTTAAGGATATCTGCAGAAATCTCAACAGGGCTTTTTAATCCTACACAAGTATCTAATTGCAACATGCCTTGAGAGGCAGTGTTTTCAACAAACTTGTAAGGAATGTGTGCTTTGTCAGCAATATCATTTAAGCCACGCCCCATGAAGCGTTTGACTGAAACAATAGTGTTAATCGGGTCTTTGCTTTGTTTTGCTTGTGCTTCATGGCCTACAATGACTTCACCTGTGGGCAAATAACGCACTACCGAGGGTAATAGTGCATGACCATGTTCATCTTGTAATACCGTACTCATACCGCTGCGCACAGTCGCTACCAGCGAGTTTGTTGTACCTAAATCAATACCCACTGCTAGCTTATGCTGGTGTGGGGCGGATGACATGCCAGGTTCGGCAATTTGCAATAAGGCCATATTAATCTTCTAGTTGGCTAATCAGTGTGTTGACGTCCGCACTGATTTTGTCGATAAAACTGAGTTTACGCACGGTCATTGCGGCTTGCTGTGCTTGGTTTACGAGTTCATCCGCAAGTTGTGTTTGTAAGTGTTTGGCTTCTTGTCGCATGGTTTTGAGCTGATTTTCTAAGGCATCTACATCTTTCGCCATTTTCGCATCTTCAACCGCTTCACGCCATTCCATTTGTGTCATTAAAAAGTCTGCAGGCATGGCAGTGTTACTATGTTCTTCGGTGTCTATGCCTTGCAGTTTGAGCAAATAGCGAGCACGTGCCGTCGGGTGTTTTAGTGTTTGATATGCTTCATTGGCAAGCGTGGCAGTTTGCATAGACTGCAAGCGTTCTGCAGCACTTGCTGTAACAAACTTGTCTGGGTGAACTTCGGTTTGAATTTTACGAAAATGAGTATCTAAGGTTGCTAAATCAATCGCATAGGTTTGAGGTAGCTTAAAAAAATCAAAGTAATTCTGATTCACACCGTAAAACTCTCTCCACACCCACATTCATCTTTCACGTTGGGGTTGTTAAATTTAAATCCTTCGTTTAAGCCTTCTTTAGTAAAGTCCAACTCGGTGCCATCGATATACACCAGACTTTTTGGATCTACAATCACCTTCACACCATGGCTTTCAAACGCCATGTCTTCAGCTTGCATTTCATCTACAAATTCAAGCGTATAAGCCATGCCAGAGCAACCTGTGGTTTTAACGCCCAAGCGCAAGCCTATGCCTTTGCCACGGTTAGCTAAAAACTTTTCAACGCGGTTAGCTGCAGTTTCTGTGAGCGTAATTGCCATGTTAGACCGCTTCTTTATTCGCTTGTTTAGCCTTAATATCTGCAACAGCCGCTTTAATAGCGTCTTCAGCTAATACTGAGCAGTGTATTTTAACTGGAGGCAAAGCAAGCTCTTCTGCGATTTCAGAATTTTTAATCGCATACGCTTCTTCAATGGTGCGGCCTTTTAACCACTCGGTGACAAGTGAGCTAGAGGCAATGGCAGACCCGCAACCGTAAGTTTTGAATTTAGCATCTTCAATAATGCCTGCATCATTGACTTTAATCATCAACTTCATCACGTCACCACAAGCAGGTGCACCCACCATGCCCGTGCCTACGTTTGGGTCGTTTTTGTCTAAAGAACCTACGTTACGTGGATTCTCATAATGATCTAAAACCTTATCTGAATATGCCATCTCAACACTCCTT
>CAYXGE010000025.1:0-12647 GCA_964464435.1 uncultured Methylophilaceae bacterium | reverse complement strand
TGGATTCTCATAATGATCTAAAACCTTATCTGAATATGCCATCTCAACACTCCTTAAAATTAAAATACTTCACAACTTCTGCGTTAGTTCGGCTTGCCGTACTAAACGTACTGTCTTCGCCTCACTGCCTTGAATTTGTTTTGCCTTTTAATTTTTCCAATAAAAATTTCTAATAAATGCTTGTACTTCAAATACAACGTTTAAAAACTCTAAATGCGCACGATTTTTTTGTCTAGCAAGGCGGAGGAAAGCGCCGCATAGTGTTTTCTATGCAAGCTTTTCGACAACGCCGCTAGGCGAAAAAAGAGAAGCATTTTAATGGGCTGCCCATTCTACTTTGGAAAGATCCACCCCATCCAAATGCATTTCCCAAAGTGGTGAAAGCTCACGCAATTTACCAATTTTGCTCTTCATTAAGTTAATGGTGTAATCCACATCTTCTTCAGTAGTAAAACGCCCAATACTAAAGCGGATTGAGCTGTGCGCTAACTCATCAGAGCGGCCTAAAGCGCGTAACACGTATGAAGGCTCAAGGCTGGCTGAGGTACAAGCAGAGCCGCTTGAAACCGCAATGTCTTTCACCGCCATAATCAGCGATTCACCTTCAACAAAGTTAAAGCTGATGTTTAAATTGTGCGGTACGCGGCGCTCTAAATCACCATTCACATACACTTCGTCAATTTCTTGCAAACCCTTGAGCAAGCGGTCACGCAACATGCGGACACGCTCGTTTTCTGCGCCCATTTCTTCACGCGCGATGCGGAAAGCTTCGCCCATGCCAACGATTTGGTGCGTAGCTAATGTGCCAGAACGCATGCCGCGCTCATGACCGCCACCATGCATTTGTGCTTCAATACGGATGCGTGGTTTACGGCGTACATATAAAGCGCCTATGCCTTTAGGGCCGTAGGTTTTATGCGCACTAAAGCTCATTAAGTCTACAGGTAGATTTTCTAAATCAATCGCTACTTTGCCAGTGGCTTGCGCAGCATCCACATGAAAAATAATATTGTTTTCACGACAAATCTTACCAATAGCTTCAATGTCTTGAATTACGCCAATTTCGTTATTTACAAACATGACAGATGCCAATACGGTATCAGGGCGAATCGCTGCTTTAAATTTTTCTATATCAACCAAACCATTAGGTTCTGGTTGTAAAAATGTGGTTTCAAACCCTTCACGTTCTAAATCGCGCATAGGGTCAATCACCGCTTTATGTTCTGTTGCTACCGTAATTAAGTGCTTGCCTTTTGTCGCGCTATAAAAGTGAGCAGCACCTTTAATGGCAAGGTTGTTAGACTCGGTTGCACCTGAAGTCCACACGATTTCGCGTGGGTCAGCACCTACCAATTTAGCGACTTCTTCACGTGCTTCTTCAACGGCTTTTTCAGCTGTCCAGCCAAACGGGTGGCTACGTGAAGCTGGGTTACCAAAGTCTTCAGTTAAATAAGGAATCATCTTAGCAGCTACACGTTTATCAACGGGTGTCGTTGCTGAATAATCCAAATAAATCGGGGTGTGAACGGTCATGCTTAATCCTTATGTGTTCAATTTTAGACTGCTATGGCAGTCATCTGTTTTAATCTATTTAACTCGCCAGCAAGCGCGCTTAAAAAGCCATCGACTTGTTGCATGGTGTTGTGGCTAGCAAAGCTTACGCGCAATGCACCACGCGCCAAATACTCTTCTACGCCCATGGCCAATAACACATGGCTAGGCTCGGTGCTGTCGCTAGAGCAGGCTGAGCCGCTAGCAATGGCATAATGTTTTCTATCCAGCGCAAGTAGCATGGTTTCACCTTCTATGCCCTCAAACGCAAAAAAGCTGGTGTTGGGTAAGCGCGGCACAGCATTGCCAAAAATCGTAGCGCCTAACTGTTTTAAACCAACTTCTAAATGCTCGCGCAGCACTTGGGTGTTGCTGATGCGCGTTTTTAACTCTCTTTGCACTAACTCACAGGCCGCGCCAAAGCCTACAATTGCGGCTAAGTTTTCAGTGCCACTGCGTAAGCCTTTTTCTTGCCCGCCGCCCATCATTAAAGGCTGAATATCTACGCGCTTATCTAGCACTAAAGCACCAGCGCCTTGTGGGCCGCCAATTTTGTGTGAAGAAATCGTCATCGCTTGCACGTTTAAATCACTAAAACTCACAGGCATTTTACCAAGTGCTTGTACTGCATCCGTATGCATAAAAGCGCCGTGTTGCTTAGCTAATTCTGCCATTTCAGCCACTGGCTGAATCACGCCAGTTTCATTGTTAGCGAGCATTGCAGAAACTAGGCTAGTTGGCGTTTTTAAGCATGTTTGCAGTGAATCAAGGTTTAATACGCCTGTACTATTAACAGCAATTTCATTCACTTGCCAACCTTGTTGGCGCATGTGTTCAGCAGGCCTGCTAACACAAGGGTGCTCAATTGCGCTAATGGCAATGGCTTTGTCAGCTTGCAAACTTGCAATGCCGCGTATGGCAAAATTATTACTTTCTGTGCCGCTGGCGGTAAATACCACTTGCGATGGGTGCGCGTCCACGGCATCTGCCACTTGCTCACGAGCGCGCTCTATGGCTTGGCGCGCTGAGCGACCAAATACATGGCGGCTGGTAGCGTTACCATATTGCATAGCTAAATACTGCTGCATCACCTCAAGCACACGGCTATCAAGTTGCGTTGTGCCATTATTGTCTAGGTAAGTAGCACCCTCATTCATCATAGCGAGTTAAACGTTTTCAAGTACCAAACTTTGCTTTGATATGTCTGCACCATCTAGGCGCTTAGTCAGTGTAATTTTTTTATCAGGACCTTGCGATGCCACTAAATCGCTCAATGAAACTTCAGCTAGGTATTCCAAAATTTTCACATTTAAGCTGGTCCATAAATCATGGGTCATGCAACGACGTTCATTACGACAGTTTTCATGTCCGCCGCATTGTGTGGCATCGACTTGTTCATCTACTGCACTAATAATGTCAGCAACAGCTATTTCGTCTAAATGCTTAGCAATACGATATCCACCACCAGGGCCACGAACACTTTTTACTAAGCCACAGCGACGTAGCTTGCTAAATAATTGTTCAAGATATGAAAGTGAAATGTATTGACGCTCACTAATATCAGCAAGCGTAACAGGTCTGTCTTTTTCATGTATTGCCAAATCAAGCATGGCAGTCACGGCAAATCTGCCTTTGGTGGTAAGTCTCATTAAATTGTCCCTAAACAATAGTGGAACATCAAAATTCTAAAGTAGTTTAAACACGCTAATTAATTAACAACGGCGTTATATTTAAACTTTCACAAGGGCTGAATTCTAAAATACCCTATTAGTTTAGTCAACTATTTTTTGGATTGGTTCACATCAAATGCTTGGCCAATTTCACTGTCTGCATTGGCGTCAGCAACCAGTTTTTTAAGCTGTGTTGACATGGATTGAAGCAGTGCATCTTGTTTTGCACTATGGTCTAACAAAGCATGAATCGCTTTGGTCATGGGGTCATTGCTGTCATCTGTAATGCCGTAAGCATTAAAGCCAATTTTTTCTGCCGTGTTTTCACGTTGTTTATTGACTTGTTCATCGATAATGCGCGCGGGTATGCCCACTGCAGTTGCGCCTTGCGGTACATCTTTAACTACCACTGCATTTGAGCCGATTTTTGCACCAGCACCTACCGTAATTGGGCCAAGCACTTTAGCGCCAGCGCCAATTACCACGCCACTTTCTAGCGTGGGGTGACGTTTGCCTTTGTTCCAGCTTGTGCCACCTAAAGTTACACCATGATAAAGCGTGCAATCGTCGCCAATAATCGCGGTTTCACCAATCACCACGCCCATGCCATGGTCGATAAACACACGCCGCCCTATGGTGGCACCTGGGTGAATTTCAATACCAGTAATCCAACGCGCAAAATGTGAGCTAAAACGCGCCAACCATTTGAGCTTGATTGACCACAACCAATGAGAAACGCGGTGCAATAGCAATGCATGCACCCCAGGATATGTGGTCAATACTTCAAAATGATTGCGTGCCGCAGGGTCGCGGTCAAATACTATAGCAATGTCTTCTTTGATATGATTAAACATGATACTTTCCAAAAGAAGGATTATGCCATAAAGGCTAATTCTTGACTATTTTGCTAGGTTGTTTAAACGGTTTGGCTTTTATAAAGGGGGCTTAATGGGATTTTTTTCTAGATTATTTGGAGTGGATAGTGTGAATGACCCTGTTTTAGGAAAGCTTGAGTTCCGAAACGATTCATGGAGTGGTGAGATTGAGTGGCCGAATAATGAATATCCAGCAGGGCTTTATTATCATAGCAAAGTTAAACCTGATGAAGCGTTTAGAGCGCGTGTAGAAAACATCAAAAAAGTAGCCAAGAGACTTGAGAGAGAAATACAACAAGCATGCTTTGATAAATGGGTAGAGCAAAAAATTACCATTGAAGACCGATTTACAAAGTTAGACTCAGCGCCTGATTTATGGCGGCTTTTGCATATGACTGGCCTAAATATGGATGAAACCCCACAGGTTGCATTGCTTTATAGCTTCAAAGATGAGGCGCTTAGTGATGCTTGTTTTCAAGTGGTATTGCAAGCTGAAAAGCTTGTAAGTGTAGAGGTCGATTTTTAGATAGTTAATATTTATTGTGCTTTTTAGGGTTTACGCTCAAGGTCAAAATGCCTCGCAGTAAATTAACTTCTTCTTTTTCTAATCTTGTACGTGCATACAATCTGCGCAGGCGTTCAAACAGTTTTTTTGGCGCACGTGGATTGATGTAGCCTATATGCTCTAACACTTCTTGCATGTGCACATAAAATCGTTCTAAGTCGTCTTGACTGGCGAGTTCGGCAGGTTTTTCATCGTAATGTAGTTTGCCTTCGGTAATCGCCATGCGTACCTCATAACACATGATTTGTACTGCTTGCGCCAGATTGAGTGAGGTGTACTCTGGGTTAGCGGGAATGGTTGCTAGCACTTGGCAACGGTCTGCTTCGGCATTGCTTAGACCGCTCATTTCGGTGCCAAACACCAAGGCCACTTGTTGTTGGCTGGCGATTTGATGTACCTCTTGTGCGGCCTCTCGCACGGTCATCACTTGTTGTGAGAGTGAGCGCTCTTTGCCACTAACGCCAATCACAAATTGACAGTCAGCAATGGCTTCTTCCAAACTTGAGGTGACGACAGCGCTATCCAATACATCGGTGGCATTCACCGCTAAAGACTTGGCTTGCCCATCAGGAAAGTATTTAGGGTTAACCAAATACAAGCGTGATAAACCCATGGTTTTCATGGCGCGGGCAGTGGAGCCAATATTGCCAGGGTGGCTAGTACTGCATAGCACCACACGGATATTGTTAAAAATGTTTTGTTTTTCGGTAGCTGATGCTGACATAAATTTGGTTTAGTGCTTAATAAAAGCTAAAATAGCATTTTATCAGCTTATCTAAAGATTCTCAGAAAACACACTATGCATCCTATGTTGAATATTGCGGTGAAAGCCGCTCGCCGTGCTGGCACTATTATTAATCGCGCTTCAGATGATGTTGGCGCGTTAAAAATCCATACTAAAAATTACAATGATTTTGTGAGTGAAGTAGACCACGCCGCGGAAGCTGCCATTTTAGAAGTGCTTAAAGAAGCTTATCCAGACCATGCTTTTTTAGGTGAAGAGTCTGGCAAAAGTAGTAATGAATCAGATTATTTATGGATTATTGACCCGCTAGATGGCACCACTAATTTCTTGCATGGTTTTCAGCAATACTCAGTCTCAATTGCCTTGCAAGAACGTGGCGTGCTCACTCAAGCTTTGGTGTATGACCCCAGCCGTAATGATTTGTTTACAGCAACCAAAGGCCGTGGCGCATTTTTAAATGATAAGCGTATTCGTGTAAGTAATCGTTCAAAGATTCAAGATTGTTTGATTGGTACAGGTTTTCCATTTAGAGATTTTCAGCATTTAGATACCTACATGGCGATGTTGCAAGACATGATTAAGAAAACAGCAGGTATTCGTCGTCCAGGTTCGGCCGCGCTTGATTTAGCCTATGTGGCAGCAGGTTGGTTTGATGGCTTTTTTGAAATTAATCTCTCTAAGTGGGATATTGCCGCAGGTGGTTTGTTGATTCAAGAGGCGGGTGGCATTGTGGGCGATTTTGAAGGCAATGAAAGCTGGCTAGAAACTGGCAATATTATGGGTGCAAACCCTAAGATTTTTGCGCAGATGTTGCAAGTGTTAGAGCCACATCTGACGGTGAAACTCAAAACACCTAAATAAGTACTTATTTAGGTGCGTAATACACTAACAAAAAAAGCAGACCTATGTCATGGCTTGTCACTAATTTAGTCTTAACGTTTTTAAGTTGTGTGACCTAATCTTACGAGCAAGAGTTGCGTTTTCTTGTAATGACTGGCCGTATGACGGAATCATTTGTACCAATTTATCACGCCACTCTTTTGTTATCTTTTCTTTGAAACATCGTTCAAGCACCTGAAGCATGGCGCTAACCGAGGTTGATGCGCCCGGTGAAGCGCCTAGCAAGGCGGCAATGCTACCATCGGCTGAGGTAATAATCTCGGTGCCAAACTCCAACTTACCGCCTTTTTCATCGCATTGTTTAATTATTTGCACACGTTTGCCCGCATGGGCCAATGACCAATCACTTTTTTTGGCATCAGGAAAAAAGTTGCGTAACGCTGTCATGCGTTGCTCTTGGGTTTGAAACACCTCGCTAATCAAATAACGCGTTAAATCCATATTGCCCATGCCAGTGAGCATTATCGGCTTAAGATTGCTGGTTTTGACACTCTTAAACAAATCAAGATATGAGCCTTCTTTTAAAAACTTGGTAGTAAATCCAGCGTATGGACCAAATAATAAAGAGGCTTTGCCATCAATAATCCGCGTATCTAAATGCGGTACGGACATTGGTGGAGCGCCAATTGCGGCTTTACCATACACCTTTGCCGCATGTTGCGACACGATTTCTGGGTTATTACATACTAACCATTGACCACTCACAGGAAACCCGCCATAACCCTTGGCTTCTGGAATGCCAGACTTTTGTAATAACGGTAAAGCGCCACCGCCTGCACCTAAAAACACAAAGTTAGCCTGAATATGCTGCATACGCGCGCCAGCTTGTTTAATACTTACTGTCCAGCCGCCATCACTGCGTTTTTTGAGGTTTTTAACAGCACAATTGAGCTGCAACTCAAACTTGTCAGATTGTTGTAATTGCGAAATCAACAGCCGTGTTAAAGCACCAAAATCAACATCTGAGCCATACTCTACTTTAGTAGCGGCCACTTTCTCATCGACTTTACGTTGTTTAAATAACAACGGTGCCCATTGGGCAATGGTGGCGGGGTCTTCACTAAATTGCATATCTTCAAAAAGATGATGTTTACTTAGGGCTTGATGACGTGTGCGTAAAAACTGCACATCTTTTTCACCCCACACAAAACTCATGTGCGGAATTTTATTGATAAACTGTTTAGGGTTTGGCAAAAGGTTTTGTTTAACCATATATGCCCATAATTGTAATGACAACTCAAATGAGGCATTAATGCCCAAGGCACGGTTAATTTCTACACTACCATCTGCGTTTTCTGGAGTGTAATTCAACTCACAATAACCCGCATGCCCTGTGCCTGCATTGTTCCAAGCATCGGTACTTTCACCTGCAACCTTGTCTAGGCGTTCTACTATTAAAATCTCAAGGCTAGGGTCAAGTTGGTGTAGTAGGGCGGCTAAGGTAGCACTCATGATGCCTGCGCCTACTAGCACAATGTCTTTTTTTAACACGGCAATTACTCATTGGGTTTACACAACCTATGATTTTAAGCTAGATTGCTTTTGCTCACAAATGGTGCGCGATTCGTTTTACCCATTTATCTGGCTTTGCATTAAAATTATGAGCAAATAATCTCTCATAAAAAACGGCATTTTCACGTGACACTCGAAAACCACACCCCCATGATGCGCCAGTACTTGGCGATTAAAGCCCAGCACCCCGATATGCTGGTGTTTTATCGCATGGGGGATTTTTACGAGCTTTTTTTTGAGGATGCAGAAAAAGCAGCACGTTTACTTGGTATTACGCTTACCAAGCGTGGCGCATCGAATGGAGAGCCCATTAAAATGGCGGGTGTGCCATACCACGCTGTGGAGCAATATTTGGCCAAGCTTACCAAGTTAGGTGAGTCAGTAGCCATATGTGAGCAGGTGGGTGACCCTGCCACTTCAAAAGGGCCAGTTGAGCGCAAGGTGGCACGCATTCTTACCCCTGGCACCCTCACAGATAGTAGCTTGCTAGATGAAACTCGAGATAATTGGCTACTTGCTATGCATCAAGGCGCTGGGGTAATAGGCTTGGCACGCATTAATTTAGCCGCAGGGCAGTTTGTGTTAAGTGAAATTGCTACAGGCATGCTGGCGCAAGAGCTAGAGCGCATTCATCCTGCTGAAATTTTATTGGCAGAAGGCTTTACACATGCGGCACTTGGGCATATTAAGTGTTTGCAAAAGCATTTAAATCCATGGCAGTTTGATGAAGATTCTGCTAGAAAATCATTGCATCAACAATTTAATACCTTTGATTTACAAGGGTTTGGCTGTGAACATATGCCCGCCGCCATTGCCGCAGCGGGTGCATTATTAGACTATGTAAAGCATACTCAACGTACCGCTTTGCCACATTTGCAAAGCTTGAGCGTAGAGCAAACAAGCCAATATGTGCAGATGGATGCCGCCACGCGCCGCAACTTGGAAATTGATTTAACGCTTAGGGGTGAGGCTAGCCCTACATTATTTTCATTACTCAATACCACGCAAACCGCGATGGGTGCGCGTACTTTGCGCCACTGGTTGCACCACCCTTTGCGTGATAGAGCGCTGGTGGCTAAACGTCATGAAGCGGTGGCAGAGTGTATACAAAACGCTTCATTTGAAGCGCTACGCCAATTGTTAAGGCAAGTCGGAGATATTGAGCGAATTACCGCAAGAGTTGCGCTTAAAACAGCGCGCCCAAGAGATTTGTCTAGCTTGCGAGATAGTTTGCAACAATTACCTAGTTTGCAACTAGCCATGCAGCATATGCAAACAGATTTACTGCAAACCTTAGCGTATAGTATGACAGCGCCTAGCGAGGTGCTTGCATTGCTCACGCAATCTATTAAGCCAGAGCCTTCAACCGTATTGCGTGAGGGCGGCGTGATTGCCGATGGTTTTGATGCGGAGTTAGATGAACTGCGTGGTTTACAGGCTAACTGTGGCGAGTTTTTGCTAAAGTATGAAGCCGAGGAAAAAGCGCGTACTGGGATTCAAAACCTGAAGGTAGAGTTTAATAGCGTGCATGGCTTTTACATTGAGATTAGCCGTGCGCAGGCAGAAACCGCGCCGCCAGAATACCGCCGTAGACAAACGCTTAAAAATGCAGAGCGCTTTATTACCCCAGAGCTCAAGGCGTTTGAAGATAAAGTGCTTTCAGCCAATGACAGAGCATTAGCCCGTGAGAAATTTTTATACGAGCAAGTGCTAGAAGCCTTATTGCCGCATATCAACACCCTACAAATGAACGCTGGCGCAGTGGCCGCCATTGATGTATTGACCACGTTTGCGGAGCGTGCGCAAAGCCTTGATTACATTGCGCCCACTTTCTGCCAAGAAGACAGCATTCAAATTGAGGCGGGTCGCCACCCCATAGTGGAGCAGATTACCCAGCCATTTATTGCTAATGATGTACATTTAAACCCGTTTAGAAAGCTATTGTTGATTACTGGCCCCAATATGGGCGGTAAATCGACCTATATGCGGCAAACCGCGCTGATTGTCTTGCTTGCATACTGTGGCTGCTTTGTGCCTGCAAAAGCGGCTAACATCGGCGAAATTGACCGTATCTTTACCAGAATTGGCGCATCTGATGACTTAGCAGGTGGACGCTCTACCTTTATGGTAGAAATGACAGAAACTGCGAATATTCTTAACAATGCCACCGCAAAAAGCTTGGTATTGCTTGATGAAATTGGCCGAGGTACTTCTACCTTTGATGGCCTCAGTTTGGCGTGGGCATGTGCCAGACATTTAGTAGAAAAAAATGCCAGCCATGCTTTATTTGCTACCCATTATTTTGAACTGACTAGACTTGCAGACGAATTTAAACAAGTGGCTAATTTACATTTAGACGCAGTGGAATACGGCAACAGCATTACTTTTTTACACGCGGTAGAAGAGGGCGCAGCTAACCAAAGCTATGGCTTGCAAGTTGCGCAATTGGCGGGCATTCCTAAATCGGTGATTTCTGCCGCAAAACGAAAATTAAACCAACTAGAAGCCAACCAAATTGCGCAACAACAAAGCGCTAATCATTTGCAGGTTGATATGTTTTCACAAGTAGAAGTTGAAAAAGAAGCAGAGGTTCATCCGCTAGTGGCTGAGCTAGAACGAATTCAGCCCGATGAACTCACGCCAAGAGAAGCGCTAGATTTATTGTATAAACTAAAAGCGATTATTGAATAAAAAAAGCTAGCTTAGCAACAATATGCTTTAAATCTTGTATAAGGTAATGCGTATTTACAATCTTTAAGGTTGGTGGTGACCAAAGCTAACCCAACGAGAATTGTTAGGGTTTGTCAGTACCGCACTCATACTAACCAACTTATTGGCTCCAAAGACTACCTGTATTATGATTCTTAAACCATTTGAGAAAAGTCACGTGCTTTATTAAAAGTGCGACATCACCCATTATGATGAAAGAGATTTATATATAAAAAAAGCTAGTGATTCTAACTTTTACAATATTGTATATTATGGTAGTATACAATTATGATTGATTTATCGAAAATTATCGGATTTGACTGGGATGAAGGCAATGCCCGAAAAAATGATAAGCATAGCGTTTCGCATAGTGAAGCAGAACAGGTCTTTTTTAATTCGCCTTTGCTAGTGGTTTTTGATACCAAGCATTCTAGCCTTGAAGAGCGCTTACACGCCTTAGGTAAAACAGATGCTGAAAGGCTGTTACATTTAACTTTTACGTTGCGATTTGAGGGCTCAAAAATACGAGTCATTTCAGCGCGAGATATGCATAAAAAGGAGCGACAATTTTATGACCAAGCAAACCAATAAAATGATACCAAAATTTGCTAATGAGCAAGAAGAACGGGCATTTTGGGAAAGCCAAGACAGCGTTGATTTTATCGATTGGACAAAAGCAAACAATGTTCGCCTGCCCAATTTAAAGCCCACGACCAAAGCCATTTCCATTCGCTTGCCTGTAGATATGATAGAAAAACTCAAAGTCGCCGCGAATAAAAAAGATGTTCCTTATCAGTCGTTGGTTAAAATTTGGATTGATGAAAAGCTGGCGTAGTTTGGGTAAGTTTGCATGCGGCGGATTACGTAAACTTATCCGTCCTACCGTGCTCGATTACCACGGTAGTCAGGCATATTTTGTAGGACGGATGAGCGAAGCGTTATCCGTCGGAGGGATTTTGAAATGTTTAAGGATTTGTGTCATTCTTTCATTCGGCGGACTGTAAACGAGTCCGCCCTACGCGGGCTACGTGAAGTGAAACTCCGATTAATAAGCGCTTTTATATTTAAATAAGACATGCCCTGCGAGCCAATAAGCACGGGCGTTGCATGGTAGTTGGTTTTATTGAAAAAAATCGTGGTCTGTCCCCTATTATTATTATTCGCGGATTGCGTAAAATTATCTTTCCTACGCTGACTACTAATAGGGGCGCGTGAAATCAAAGTCCGATTGATAAGAGCTTTTATATTTAAATAAGAAATGCCCTGCGAGCCAATAACCACGGGCGTTGCAGGGCGATTTATTTTGAAAGAAATAATCGTGGTCTGTTCCCTATTATTATTCCTTGACTTAAACTTTGAAACCGCATAACTATATGTTTATAATGCATATTTATATTTATAGTAATTTTAAGTTAATTTTACATGTTGAATAAGAATCTAAATATTATTGCTTACGCAATTGCATGCTTTCTAACTACCTCATGCAGCAATCCGACTAATAAACTTATAGGTGTTGAATCTGCTGAAATATTGGGTGTAATGCAAACAAGGTATATTTTTGCCGATGCCACTTCAATCAGGCATAATGGAAATAAATCAACAATAAACTATAAAATTCTTAAAGAAGAAAGTGAAATTAAAGAACTAAAGAAGAAATATAGAGAAAAATTTAACATGGACATGAATCCAGTTATTGGATGGTCTGGCACAGTTGAATTTGATTGTGAAAATAGCTTATTTGAAGAACTGTCAGTTGTAAAAACAATGGATAATGGTGTAACGGAGTCTATAAAGCTTTCGAGTGGTAGAGTATTACCTAATGATGTTAGAGAAAAGTTAATGAAATACTCATGTATGGCATCCTTAAAGCGAGGTTTGATTGATAGATTTGCGGGTTAAAAATAATAGGGGACAGCCCGCATAGGGCGGAAAAGTTCACGCAATCCGCTGAATGAAAAAATGTCACAAATACTAAACTTTTCTAATACGTACTGACGTATAACGCCTCGCACATCCATCCTTGCAAATCGTCTTTACGCTTAGTATTTAACTTTTAAACGTATTGCAAGCATTGATATCACCTTGACGCAGACCCACTTGAAACCAGTGCATGCGCTCTT